>JALVDI010000660.1 GCA_027009115.1 Polyangiaceae bacterium
CAACCCTCCTGAAAAAACTGATTCCGCTGCTGCGCCAGCAAGGCATGCGCATCGGCGTCATCAAGCACTCCCACCACGACTTCGAAATAGATCAACCCGGAAAAGACAGCTACGAATTGAGAAAAGCCGGCGCCCAGCAAATGCTGATTGCTTCCCAATATCGAATCGCGCAGATAACCGAACTGGAAAACCAGACTGATGCGCCACCGTTGAAAGAAATCCTCACCCGCCTCGACACCTCCGCGCTCGACCTCATACTCGTCGAAGGCTACCGCCACGAAAAATTCCCGAAAATAGAACTACACCGGCCATCGCTGAAAAAACCGCTGATATTTCCCGGCGACGATTCGGTTATCGCCATTGCCACCGATGAAAAGTCAGCCATCGCCAATGCCGGGAAACTGCCGTTGCTCGATCTGAACAGCGTAGAGGCTATCGCCGATTTTATTACTGACCACGTAGGTCGTTTTGTTCATACTGACTCTGCCCCTTCATTCAATATATCGAGAAAGGCCTGATAGGCGAAAATCCGGTTTCGTTGGCGACCAGTGATCTCGCGCACAATACCGGGATCCTCCAAAGCTCTGACACTTTTCGATACCGCCGGGTAGGACAGATCCAGTGTCTTGGCCATGTCCCTGAACGACTGGACAGGCCGGTGACTGAGTACCTGCTGGCCCGTTGGTCAGTCTGATGAATGCGTTGCTCGCCTGCGCTGCCCCCTCGACCATGTAAGCCCCTTGTTAAACGAACGCTGAATAGGTGGCCTGGTTATTTAACCAAATCAACTTAACGGTTAATAACAGAGTTATTGCACCCGGCGGATTAGGGTTTGCTGGCATAGTGCGTGAACCGGGACAGCCAATAAAGGGCTCAGGGACGTGTGCTTAGCTGTTGGAGACGCCAGAAGCCCCGATCAGAGATCGGGCCAAGTCTTGGGACAAGGTGAATATCTCTTCCCCCGTCTTGCTCTCCTTTCCGTCGAGGAACATCAGCGTAGCTAACGCGAAGTAGAAAAACCCCAATACATCCATGCTGTTCCAAATCCACTCCCGCTTTTTCAGGCGGGAGAACCACGGTCAATTCGAGTTCCCGGCATTGTTCCGGGTTTGAATCCGCTCCCGCCTTTTTCAGGCGGGAGAACGCCCTGCGGGATGTGCCGCAGTTTTTGCGCGGGGATGTTTCAATCCGCTCCCGCCTTTTTCAGGCGGGAGAACAACCTCCTTGAACGGTACGGTTGGATCGATACTGTGTTTCAATCCGCTCCCGCCTTTTTCAGGCGGGAGAACAACCTCCTTGAACGGTACGGTTGGATCGATACTGTGTTTCAATCCGCTCCCGCCTTTTTCAGGCGGGAGAACATCAGGTAATAGTAATCACACCGCGACAATTGGTGGTTTCAATCCGCCCCCGCCTTTTTCAGGCGGGAGAACATATCGGCGGTACTGCCAGTGCTACTAAAACATGGTTTCAATCCGCTCCCGCCTTTTTCAGGCGGGAGAACTCAGCTTTGGGCGCAGGCGATTAGTCTCTATCGTGTTTCAATCCGCTCCCGCCTTTTTCAGGCGGGAGAACCCAGTGC
>JALVDI010000661.1 GCA_027009115.1 Polyangiaceae bacterium
CTACGACGACCCACGGGTCGTGGCAGGGCAGGCCACCGCCGCCATGGAGCTCCTCGAAGAGGTCCCCGACCTCGACGCGATCCTCGTGCCGGTGGGAGGCGGCGGGCTCGCGAGCGGCACCGCGCTGGCCGCCCACCACCTCGCCCCAGAGGTGCGCGTGATCGGCTGTGAACCGGCTCTGGCCGACGACGCCACCGAAGGCCTCCGGCGCGGCGAGCGGCTCCCGCCACGCCCTGCGACCACCGTCGCCGACGGCCTCCGGACCGCCCTCGGAGAGCTCACCTTCACGGTGCTGACACGGCACCTGAGCGAGATGCGCACGGTGACCGACGACGAGATTCTGCGAGCGATGCGGCTGGTGTGGGAGCGGATGAAGCTGGTCATTGAACCGTCGGCCGCAGTCCCCGTCGCGGTAGGTCTCCAGGGTGGGCTCGGCGACCGCCTGGGGGTGATCCTCAGCGGCGGCAACCTCGACCTCGATCGGCTGCCCTGGTCGTAGCATCGACTGGCAAGGGGTTTGGGGATGTGCTCTAAGCGAAGTCGTGGCGTACGGAAGCCAGCGGACTGAGCTGACGAATTTCGACCGGCTGGGCGTGTGGATCTGCGTCCTCGGCG
Source organism: Polyangiaceae bacterium (assembly GCA_027009115.1). Lineage (GTDB taxonomy): Bacteria > Myxococcota_A > Polyangia > Polyangiales > Houyiibacteriaceae > JALVDI01. Next base: position 616 of record JALVDI010000661.1, read on the forward strand.
CCGGTGTCATGGCGGCCCTGTATTCGGTCGCGGTGCGAGGCGCCCGCCGTGTCTACACGGACCTCGACGACCTGCTCCCGGGCCTGACGAAGATCGTGATGTCGCCGGGCTATGCCGTCTCGATGATCATGCTGATGCTGTTCTTCGCCTACTACGGCGTGCGCATGCGCCGGGCCTACGACAATCGGACGGCCAGCTTCGTGATCTTCCTCGGGATCGTGACGGCGCTGAGCACCAACGGCCTGTTGGTCTGGGCCTTGTACAGCCCTGCGAGCAACTCCATGCGTTACCTCGGCTGAGCATCGCCGAGCCAGAGCGCATCTCGGGACCCCTCGCCGCCGCGCGGCCTGCAGGCGCTGCCGCCATCCCCTCACTTCGACACTCCTTGGCATTGCCTCGGCTCGCAGTCCGCGGATCGACGGACGATCCTCTTCGAGATCGGCTCTAATTGAGACGGCGAATGATCTGCCGACGGCGCCGAGGACGGCGTCGGCGTCGAGGACGCTCGACCTGGAAGGACTGGTCCCAGGCAAACACCTCGTCGTGGTCTTCGAGCACGAACTGCATCCCCGGCTCCTGAGGCCTGAGCCGAGGGTTGCCCGTGGTGTCGATCTTGAGCCGAAACGCCGTGCCTGGCGCCGCCTCGCGGACGATCTGGGCGACGCCCAGCTCGTTGGTTCGGGCGACCTCCTGGCCATCGAGGAGGATCGGAAGATCCGGACGCCCGGTGCGAATGACGAAGGCCGCCCGCCGCTGCTCCGGCACGCAATTGACCCGCATGTGCAGCCCCGCCTGCTGGGACGGATCGAGGCTCTGGAAGCGATGGAGCCGCAGGACCTTGGCGTCCTCCGCGGGGCGGTATCCCTCCGGACACTCGTAGCTGATCTGGATCTCGGTCCCCTCGGGCCCCCGGATCATCGTCTGCACCAGACCGTCCGCGTCCGAGGTCCCGACTGGGGAACCGTTGGCGGCGACGACCACCCCTTCGAGGGGGACACCTTCGTCGGCCTCCGCGGTGAACGTCACCGCAAAGCTCGAGGTCGGTGGGTTCTGGGGGCCGCCGCAGGCGCCGAGGGCGAGCGGAAGCAAGAGCCAGGAATGGGTTCGAGTCATGGGCACCTCACGGTCAGGAACAGGTCGTACCGTCCCGTCGGACACCGCGGCGACACTCGAGCTTGGCTCGCAGGGCCTGCACGATGCCCTCGTACTCGGGACGCGGATAGTCACGCTGCAGGTGCTCGTACAGCCCGAGGGCTCGGCGCAGGCGGTTGGAAACGGTGGCGTCGACGGCGAGCTTCTCGAGAGCAATCCGGGCGGCCTCCCGCAGCGCAGCCTCCGTCTCCTCTTCGGTGGCGTCCCCCGAGAGCCCGTCGAAAGCGCGCTCCCGGGCAGCCTGAACGGCCGCCCTCACATCGCTCTCGACCAGCGCCATCCGTCGCTCCTGCTCCTGACGTAGGCGCTCTGCATCGGCCCGGATGCGCTCTCGAAGCCTCTCGGCGTGGGCCTGGGCTTGCTCCGTTTGCGCCTGTTGCGCGGCGGCGGCCGCAGCGGCGGCGGCCTCCTGCCGCTGCTGCTTCTTCCAGGCCCCAAGTCCCAGGGCCCCGGCGGCGACGACGACGGTCACCCCCAGCAGCGCCCACGTCCGCTTCGGGATCTGACGCAGACCGCCCGGGCCTCGGGCGCCGGGCCCGACGGAGCCACCGTCGATGGGCGGGAGGGCGAACTTCGCGCCGCCGGGCCCAACGACCTCCCGAGGCTTGGAGGCGGGCTCGCGAAAAGAGAGCACGTCCGTTGCCATGTCGGAGGTGCTCAGCGTCGGGCGCGAATCGCCGACCGCCCCACCGCCGGGCGAAGGGGGCGGGGCCACAGGCGCAGGCGGCACGGGAGGCGCAGGCGGCACAGACGGCCGAACCCCAAGGGCCTCCGTGTCCAGGATCTGGGTCTTGAGCTCGTGGGGGGGAGGCGGCGGGCCACCGAAAGCGCCGCCGAGACCCGGTCCGAGCATCGCGCCGTCGGGTTCGAGCATCCGCGTGGCCTCGGACTCGAGCGGCGCGGGGTCGAGCGCGCCCTCCCCCTCGATGATGCGGGTCGGCGAGTCGTCGACGATTGGGGCCCCGACGGGCACGCTGGCGGACGCCGCTGCAGGAATGGCCGGCGAAACCTCGATGGACTGAGACGACTCCACGAGCATCGCCGCCTGCCCGAACTCAAGCCGCGTGCGGCCCGCGAGCTGGCGCCAACTCAAGACGCGCTCACCGTCGGCCGTGAGGCTCCCGGCGACGGGAGGCCCCACCCAGAGCGACTTGCCATCCCAGTAAAGCTCAAAGTGCAGGGGCATGACGTCCGGTGCCTGGACGTTCCACCCCGCCTCCGGACCGCTGCCGACGGTGACGCGCGCTTCGGGGAGCTGATCGGTCAGGTCCCACATCCCCGCCGAGGAAGCCCCCTGCAAGAGTTGAACGCGGGCCCAATGCGTCGGGCTCGGAACCGGACCTGCGGGACCTCCACTCAACGTCGCGTACCTCCCTCTCAGTGCGTCGCCAGACCTGCGCCTGGATCCTCCGAGGAGTGTACCTCGAAGCCGGCCTTCTCCGCCGCTTCGTAGACCGATCGAGGCAGCTCGAGCCCGAGGGCACGGATCATGTCGATGCACCGCGGAATGCGCCCAGTGGGAACGAACTCAGAGATGACCCTGCCGTCGGCGTCGCGCCCGAGGTACTTGCGGATGAAGATGTCTCCCAGTTGGTAACCGGTCGCTGGGTCGTAGCCCAGCACTTCGGTGAAGTGCGTCACGCAGCGCGTGCCGTCCAGGAGCCGGGTCGTCTGCACGATGAAATTGATCGCCGACGCGATCTGCGCTCGCATGGCCTGGAGCGGGATCTCGACGTCGCTCATCATCGCCATCGTCTCGAGACGATTGAGGGTATCGATCGGGTAAGTCGCGTGAACCGTCGACAGGCAGCCGCCGTGGCCCGAGGTCATCGCCTGGATCAGCTCGAGCGCCTCTCCGCTGCGGATCTCCCCGACCACGATCCGGTCCGGGCGCATGCGAAGGGTCGCCTTGAAGAGATCCCGGATCGTCACCTGGCCCCGCCCCCGCGGATCGGGGGGTTGAGCCTCCATTTGAACGACATGCGGGAGCTGGAGCTGAAGCTCCCGGGCGTCTTCGATCACCACGACGCGCTCGTCGTGCCCAGCGAAGGACGAGAGGCAGTTCAGCATCGAGGTCTTGCCCGACCCGGTGCCGCCGGCGACGATGACGTTCTGCTTCGCCGCCACGACGGCCTTCATCACCTCGGCGGCGTCCGGCGTGAAGCTCTTGAACTCGAGGAGCTTGGCGATCGTGAGCGTGTCCTTGGAAAAGCGCCGGATCGCGACGCTCGGCCCATCGGGAGACGCGGGGGGAATCACCGCCTCGACGCGCGACCCGTCCGGCAATCGAGCCTCGAGGATGGGATGAAGCTCGTTGAGCTGGCGCCCGACGAACTGGGAGAGATTGCGCAGCGCCGACATCAGCGCCTCGTGGGAAGGGAACTTGGCGTCGACCTTGTGGAGCTTGCCCTTCTTCTCCACGTAGATCTCGAAGGGCCCGTTGATCATGACCTCCGACACGCCAGGGTCGTCGAGGTATGGCCGGATGGGATCGAAGAAGCCCAGCAGGGTTTGTTCGAACACCTCGCGGGGGATGGTCACGACATATCTCCTTGAGGGGGTTCCGGCTCGACGGCCTCTTCGTTCGGTGGGGAGGGCGCGGGCGAGGAAGGCGCCGGGGGCTCTTCGTGGGACGGGAGGCGTGTGATGGATGGCTGCTCCGAGTAATCCATCCAGGATCGCACCTCAGCGGCGTGGTCCCCGTCGGGGGCCAGCTCCAAATAACGCGTGAAGTACTGGCGTGCCCCCTCGGGGTCATCGAGGAAGTCGCGGTGGAGCATCCCGAGAGTGAAGTAGGGCTGAGGAGCCTCCGGCGCGTCGTGGATGACTCGCTCGAGCTCCGCGCGCGCGCGCTCACGGTGGCCAAGCCCCATGTGGAGGGTTGCGACGACGTACCGCAGCGCCCAGCGGTCCGGATGCGAACGGAGGAAAGGCTCGGCGTGCCGCAGCGCCTCTGGGTAGCGCTCGGCCCGTACGCACACGTCGAGCAGGTGCGGCAAAGCATCTTCGACCGGGTAGCCGCGCTCGATGGCCGCGACGATGTACTGCTCGCCGCGGAGCAGATCCCCCCGGTCGGCCATCCCGAGGCCGTGCCGAAAGAGGCGCTCAGCCTCGACCCCTTCGAGGGGGTCCGGCATCAATTGACCGGTCTCCGACGACGAGTGGGCGCAACCCCACAAGGCGGCGACGAGCAAGAACCTCGTCATAGGAGCCCAAGTTTGCCTCGGAAACCGGATCGTTTCCAGCGGCACGCCACCTCGCATGCCCCAGTCTATTGGCGTGCCTCGCGCTCTTTGTCCCAGCGCGCCTGGACGATGCGCCGCGTGCGCTCGAGCCACACGACGTAGTCGTTCTCCGGATCGACGAACGACGTCAGCCGAAGCAAGGCCCGGGTCTCGATGACGGCCCGCTCCCAATCCTCGGTCTGAAGGGCGTGATGAAGCCGGAGGCGGCGCGCGGCATATTCGGCGTTCACCATCTCCTTCATCTCGTCTCGCTGCGCCTCCATCTCGCGGGCTTTGTCCGCGTTGCCGGCCCGCCGGTAGCAGGCGGCCGCCTCATCGTAGAGGAAGACCGCCTGGACGCCGTCCCGCGGGTCGAAGCGGACGCGATCGCCCCGGCTGTGCGCCCGGTACTCGGTTGACTCGGCCGCCGCCGCCGGGTCCCCGGTCGCCGAACACTCGGCGGCGGTCGTGAACAACTCGGGGGGCTCCAGCCCCTCACCGGAGGGAAGGGCGTGCGGGTCGTCTTTGAGGAGCATGAACCCGGCCAACGCCAGCCCCACGACCAGCGCGACGAGAAGCACGGGACTCACGGTCTGCTCGCGTTTCGTCTCGCGTTTGTTCGTGAGGCGAATGCGGAGCGATCCGATGACGAGCTCCGAACCCCAGGGCACCATCCCGTTGACGAAGGGCTTTCCCTTGTAGAGGGTCGGGGTCATCGCACCCTGCGAGGTGCTGACCCACACGCCCTCTTTCCCGCGCGGCGCAATGAGCAGATGCTCGAGCTCGAGCTCTCGCGCGGTCGGGATCGAGATCTGCGCCGACCCGGACTTGCCGAGGGTGACCTGCGAGCCTTCGATGGGGAACCGCTCCTTGGTCCCATCCGTGTTCACGACTTCGACGAACGCATCCATCGCTGATCCCTCAACTCACCGGCGCAAGCTCATCCCAAACCCGTGCTCATCCACTTGACCACGAACGGGCCAAGGAGGAGCAAGATGATGCATACGAACATCAACATCAGCGGCCCCATCATCATCAGGCCCGCTTTGGCAGCGCTCTCTTCGGCTCGGACGCTCCGGCGCATTCGCAACATGCGCGCCTGAATGGTCAGCACCTCGGCGAGCGGCGTCCCCTTCGCCTCGGCCTGCACGACGGTGGCGACAAAGTCCCGAACGGACTCGGTCGGCACGCGCTCGGCGAACCCTTCGAGGGCCTTGCGGCGCGTATGGCCGAGATCGAGCTCCTGAAGGATTCGGCTGAACTCTTCCTTGAGGACGGCATCCTTCGAGGACGACTTGTCCACGATCTGCTTGAGCGCACCCGGGAAGTCCAGGCCGGCGCTCATGCAGAGCGCCGCCAGGTCGATCGCCGTGGGCAACGAACGGTTGACCGCCTTGAAGCGCTCTTGGGCCGCGCCGGTGACCTGAAGCCAGGGCAGGTAGGCTCCCAGGAGGGTCGCGAAGATGACGATCAGCACCGGCATGTTCCCGACGTAGGCCATGAACAGGCCGATCCCGGCGAAGATGACGGCGCTCAACAACGACAGCGCCAAGAAATCGTTGGCGCTCAGGCCGAGGTAGTCGCCAGCGTAGGCAATCTGCTGCTGCACCGCATTCTTGAGCCTGGGCGCCGAGATCCCATCGAACCAGCCGCTCACGAGACGCATGGCAGGCTCAATGGTCTTGAAGAGACCGCCCTCTTCGAGGGCGCGGCGACGCTTGAGCCCGCGTGCGCCAAGCTCGGGTCGAGGCGCCGGTGGGTTGCGGCCCAGGATGAAGGTGATGACGAACAGGCCGCTTCCGATCAGCGTCAACGCGGCGTAGCCGAGGAGGCGAGCGCCCAGCATCAGATATCGACCTTCAAGATGTTGCGCGCCCAGATGATCGCGACGAACCAAAACGTCAGGGCGATGGTGACGATAATGTAGCCGATGAAATTACTCGTCAGCGGCTCGAGCCAGGTCGGATCCACCGCGCTGAGGACGCCCGTCATGACGAGCGGCATCAACGCGAGGACCACGACCTGCCCCTTGCCCTCGGCTGTCTTCGTCCGGACCACGCCCTCCAGGCGCGCCATCTCACGCAGCGAAGCCGCCGAGGTCTCGAGAATCGTGGGGAGGTCGCCGCCGGTCTGTCGGGCGATGACGATGGTGGCCAGCGCCCCCGCGATGGTCTGGCTCTCCATGCGCTCGGCGGCGTCGAGGACCGCCTTGTCCACGGGAGTGCCGAGCTGGTTGGACTTCACCAGGAGATCCAGCTCCTCGGCCATGGGAGGCTGCACGAGGTTGGTCGTCGAGCGGATCGCCTCGCCGATCGCCGGGGTCGCCTTGAGCGAGTTGGAGAGCATCAGCAGCCAACCATCGAGCTGCTCCTCGAGCTTTTCGATGCGCTTCTTCTTTTCGCTGTCTAGCCACAGGACCGGCAGCACTCCCGCCAAGGCCGTCGCCAACACAAATATCAAGTTGCCCGTGGCGGCGGTCAGCAACGCCAGCAGCGCGATGGCGGCCGCCTGGTACTTGGCGATCTGGGCGCCCGAGGTCTTGAGCAACAGGAAGCGCACGTAACGGTTCAGGTACGCCACGTACCTCTCCCAGTACGCCTTGAGCGGACTGTCGGGCAACGTGATCGCGAGGTAAACGAAGAGAGCGGTGCCGCCGGCCATCAAGGCGATGGCGAGGTAGCCAGAGAGTGGGTTGGCGAGGAAATCGTTCACAGGTAGTCCCCCTCCTTCACCAACCCGTAGGTGATGAACTCGTCGAGGAACGACGGGAGGTAACCGCTCGCGCGGAATTCCCCCAACACCGTGCCATCCTTTTTCGTTCCGGTCCGGTGGTAGGCGAAGATGTCGTTGAGGACGAACTCGCCCTCTTCGTTCAGACCGCTGACCTCCGTGATCGCGCTGACCCGGCGGGACCCGTCCGAAAATCGGGTCTGCTGAACGACGAGGTGAACCGACCCTGCGATCTGCTCGCGGATGGCACGAGAAGGCAGGTCGAGACCGCTCATCAGGCAAAGCGTCTCGATACGCTTCATCGCCTCCTCGGGACTGTTGGCGTGGGTCGTCGTCATCGACCCCTCGTGGCCGGTGTTCATGGCCTGCAACATGTCCAGCGCCTCCCCGCCGCGACACTCACCGACGACGATGCGGTCCGGACGCATGCGCAGTGCGTTCTTGACGAGGTCTCGAATGGAGAACTCGCCCTTGCCCTCCATGTTCGCCGGACGGGTCTCGAGGGAAACGACGTGGGGCTGCTCCAGGCGGAGCTCGGCGGCGTCCTCGATGGTCACGATGCGCTCGTGCGAAGGGATCGACGCCGACAACACGTTGAGCAGGGTCGTCTTACCGGAGCCGGTACCACCACTGATGATGATGTTCTTACGAACCTGCACCGCCCGATGGAGGAAGAGGGCCATCCGCTCCGTCATCGAGCCGAAGCGCACCAAGTCCATGATGGACAAGGGGTTCTTCTGGAACTTTCGGATCGTGATGCAGGCACCGTTGATCGCCAGCGGCTTGATGATCGCGTTGACGCGCGAGCCGTCCTTGAGGCGCGCATCGACGAGCGGCGTGGACTCGTCGATTCGTCGCCCCAGGGGCGTGACGATGCGCTCGATGACCGCGCGCGCCGACTCATCGTCGGTGAAGCGCAGGTCCGTCGCCTTCACCTTGCCCTTCTTCTCGACGTAGATCTTGTAGGGGTGCACGACCATGATCTCGCTGACCTCTTCGTCGGCGAGGAGCGGCTCGAGCGGCCCGAGCCCGAGGGCCTCGTCGGCCATCTCGCGCTTGAAAGCGTTCTTGTCGCAGTTGGGGGGAATATCGTGCGCGAGCTGCTGAAGGATGCGATCGAGGGCGGCGTTCACCTTCGGGCGCATCGTCTCGTCGTCCATCGCGGAGCGGTCGAGACTGACGAGGTCCAGGTAGTCGAGCAGCATGCGGTGCACCCGGCGCCGGAGCTCCACGCTGATGTCCGAGGTGCTCCCGGAGATGCGCAGGACCTCTTCCTGCTCGGCGGGCTTCGAGAGGACCTCGGCGATCGCCGACGGAACCTCCGTAGCTTTGGCCGGCGACCGCGCGGGCCTCGCGGGCGCCTTGGCGGCGGGCGCAGGTTCACCAAGGCGCCGTAGCCGGACGAGGTACGGCCCGATACGGAGCGGGATGTTCGGCGGCGTGTCGACCTTGCTTCGCTTGACCCGCTGGTTCCCCATCAGGGTGCCGTTGGCGGACTGATCGGTCAGCTTGAACCCACGCGCCGAGGGCTCGATGATCAGGTGGCGTCGGCTGACCTCCGGCGACGGCAGAACCACGTGACAGCTCGGATCCCGCCCTACCACGACGGGCCCGTGCGCCGTGATCGGGAGCTCCTCGACGGACCCATCGGGCATCTCGATGGACAGCAGAACTCCGCTGGTCATCGGCCGCGCCTCACTTCAGTCCGCGTCCTCGCTCGAAGGGACCACGGTGCGCGCACCCGGAATGCGCGGTTGCTCCACGAGCTCGATCTCGTCCACGCCTCCCTCGAAGTCCTCGTACATACGGATCGCTTCTTGGATGCGGTTGCGCTGCTGCAACGGTACCGGCTCGGTGACCGTCGGAACGATGAAAAGGAGGGTCTCGGCTTCTTCGAAGCGACGGCTATGCGAGCCGAAGAGCGCACCGAGGATGGGGATTTGGCTCAGGCCTGGGAGGCCGCTCTTTGTCCGATTCTCGGTGCGGCTGATGACACCGCCAAGCACGACCGCTTGCCCAAGCTCGAGGTTCACGAGGGTGTTGAGCGTCGAGACGGAGCGACCGGGGAAGCCCGTGCCGCGGTCGTCGGTGAGGTCCGAGACGTCCGCGTTGACGGCGATCTCGATGCGGCCCGTCTCCGGGTCGTAGCGCGGCGTGCAGGTGAGCTGGGTGCCAAACTCGATCTGCTCGAGGGTGTTCTGCAGCGACCCCGCCAGCGCGACGTTCACCTCACCGCCGATGTTGATCTGCGCCTGCTGCCCGTTGACGGTCACGAGGCTCGCCTGGCGGTAGAGGCGCGCCCATCCGTTCGACTGAGCGATGTCGAGGCGCGGAAGGAGCGTCCGGGTAAGCAGCTGGATCTGGGTCTCCGTCCCCGTGCCGCTGGCCCAATCGACCTGAATCAGGCCCTGGCTCCGGTTGCTGCCGATGCTCGCAGGGAAGTTCAGACCGATCGCGTGCGAATAGGTGTCGCTGAGCTGGACGAAGTAGAGATCGAGGCGAATGCTCTCCCGGCGCTCGACCCGCCCCTCCGGCGTCTCTTCTTCCTCTCCGCCAGGAACGGTGATGCGATACTGCACCTGGCTGCCGTCCCGCATGATGAGCAGGAGCGAGGTCCGGCCGGGCCGCTCACCGACGAGGATGAAGCGGCTCTGGTCGTCCGTCAGGCGGACGTCCACGACGCCGCGCACACCCTCGGAGTAGCTGCGGACACCTGCGGCAGAAAGCGAGGTCTGCTCGCCAACCTCCACAGTCAAGTCACGAATCGTCTGGCCGCGCTGCGCCAACGCCGGCGCGCTCAAGACCAAGAGGGCACACAGGGAGAGGGCTGCGCTTCGAAACGTTTCACCGGCCACCAGTAACCTCCGTGATTCTTGTTCCGCGCATGGTGTTGACCGCGCGGCGGCGCTCGGGGCGGACCAAGTCCGTGTCGGTCGTCTCGGGAATCGCGTTGACGATCTCGACGTCGTCGGGGTTGCGCAAGACGAGCTGTAGCGAGCCGCTCTCCCGCGCGTGGGTGAGCATCGCGGCCTGCTCGATCGTGACGGCGACGGTCACCTCGATGCCGCGGTTCGAGGTCGAAGCACGGCCGCCCTCCGAGCTCACGCGGTCGGGACCGCCCGTGTCCGCACCGACCGCGAGCACCAGGACGTTCTGCTGGAGCGGCACGGTGACGCGCGTCTCGCTGCCCGGTCGCTCCGCCGTCAGGAGCACGTCGACACGATCGCCGGGGCGGAGCAAGCCGCCGAACGACGAGGACGGGTCGGCGTGGATCGTGAGCGCCCGCATGCCTTCGCGGAGCAAGGTCGAGAGATCCCGGCGCTCGGACGCTCCGGTCGCCAGGTCCGTCCAAAGAAGGGACTGATTGGCCCTCAACGCGGTGTTGACCCGGATCCCGAGGACCCGCTGCTGGTCGCTGGCGAGGACGTGGCGATCCTCGACGTAGGCCTCGGGAAGCTGCCGTGTCGCCAGCTTCTCGATGGAGAGGGGCTCTCCAAGGGGGACGTCGGCTGTCACCATCAGCACGTCCACTGGCTCACCACCGGCCGCCTCCGTCTCGAAGCGGCGCATGTAGAGCACGAAGAGCGCGACGCCGACGATCGTCACGCCGGCCGCCGCCAATAGTGCCGTTCGGTTCATCTCACCTCGCTGGGCGCCTCTGAACGCCGGAGCAAACCATAGCGCATCGGCGCAGAGATGAGGTAGCGTCTTCTCCAGCCAAGGGAGCTGCTCGCATCAGAACGGGAGCGCGTCGGGCGCAGCGTGCGCGCGCAAAAGGACCGCGGCCGCCCCCGCCAGGAACGCGGGGCCCAGGCGAATGGGGGTCAGCCGCTCCCGGCGCAGCGCTCGCCGCCGGCGCCGAGGCAAGAGAGGGTTGAGCAGCAAGACACCGACGTTGCGAAAAATCCCCCAAAGCTTGCCCTCGACAGCAGCCCACAGGAGCGAGAACAAGGCGGCGGCGACAAGGGAAGCGAAGACGAACTCCAAACCGCGCGCGGGGCCCACCAGCGCCCCGGTCGCTGCGGCGAGCTTCACGTCGCCGCCACCGCCGCCGAAGCGGAACAGCACGTAGAAGATGAGGCCGCAGACCGAGAGGCCGACCCCCGAGAGCAGCGCTGCCTGCCAACCCCCGAGGGCGAGGTGCGCAAGGGGCGCCACGCTCAGGACGGGCAGGGTCAGCCAGTTGTAGATCTTGCCGGCCCTCAGATCGGTGATAGCCGCCACCAAGCACATGGTGACGGCTATCCACAGACCCAATTGGTCAAGCCCATCGGGCAGATACATTCGCCTCCGAGGGCGCCGAGGGTCAGCTGCCGCCGAGGCCCTGGATGTCGCCGGTCGCGGACTCGGCCTTCGTCTTCACGGCCTGACCGAAGTTCTGCCACGCCACGATGCCGATGATGGCGATGAGGATCAAAATGATGATGTACTCGACGGTGGACAGTCCGTCCTCGTCCTTCAGCAGTTTCGCGCGTTCGATGTTCATGGGCGACCTCTCCGTTTTTCTCTTGCCCGCCGGGGGCGGCGACGCTTGGTGTGCTTGCACCGCTTAGGATTCCTGCAAGGCGGCTCCGTTGTCAATCGACACTGACGCTGAAACCGCCGCGCTCGACAAGACAGCTTAGCAAGGTTGGAGCCAACCTCCGAAGAGTTCCCGCCAGGACGCCCGCACCCTGGCCTCGCAGGGGTTGCCGCGTCCCAGGCGCGGACGCCGGCGGTCGTGCACTGGAGAGCGAAGACCCCACCTTCGTAGGCTCGATGGGTCGAGCGGGGTATCGCGTCCCCGCCTGTGCATCGCAAGCTGCAGACCGTCGAGCCGACGCGAATGCGAGCCTCGACCCGGACCGATGTGCGCCGGTTCAGCGCCCCTCGGCGAGAAGCGCCCGGGCCACCGCGGCGTCGTCGAAGGGCACGGCCTGACCGCCGAGGTCCTGCATCGACTCGTGGCCTCGACCCGCGAGGACCACGACATCGGACGGTTGGGCCTGAGCGAGGGCCGCGCGGATCGCCTTCCCCCGGTCGAGGATGCGGAGCCAGCGCGCTCCGGGCCCCCGGCGGCCCCGCTCGATGGCGGCGGCGATCGCCTCCGGAGCTTCCCGGCGAGGGTTGTCGTTGGTCAGCACGACGAGGTCCGCGAGCCCATGGGCCACCGCGCCCATCGCGGGGCGCTTGGCTCGGTCGCGTTCTCCCCCGCAGCCGAACACGCAGATCAGGCGCGCGCCGAGGGACCGAGCCGTCCGCAGGGTTCGGCGCAAGCCGTCGGGGGTGTGGGCGTAGTCCACGACGACGAGCGGAGCGCGGGCGACGACCTCGAAGCGCCCGGGAACGCCCCCGAAGGTCTCCAGGCCCCGGCGGATGACCTCGGGACCATACCCCAAGGCCTCCCCGGCGAGTGCGGCGGCCAGCGCGTTCTCCGCGTGCACCTCGCCGTGGACGGACAGCCGCAGCTCGCCACCGAGGGCCGAAGCCCGCGGACCCTGGCGCAGAGCTACCCGCGTCCCAGCCAGCGTCACCTCCACCTTGGCGACCCGCAGGTCCGCACCGGCGCCGTAGCCATAGCGCAGCCGCCGCGCGTGGGCGGGGGTCACCTCGTCCAGCAGCGGAGCGACCGGATCGTCGGCGTTGAGAACGGCGACGCCACCCTCGGGAAGCGATGCGAAGAGCTGAGCCTTGGCCGCGAGGTAGGCCTCGGGGCTGCCGTGCAGGTCGAGGTGATCATGGGAGAGGTTCGTGAAGACCGCCACCGACGGCCGCCAGCGACGGGCGAAGCCGGCGGCCAGGGCCTTCGAGGTCGTCTCCAGAGCCAGGACGCGCGCACCGGCAGCCACGGCGGTCTCTACACAGTGCAAGAACTCGTCGCTCGGGTCCGAACCTTCGATCCGGCGTCCATCCACCCACGCGCCGAGGGTCGTCAACCGCGCCGACGGCTCTCCGGAAGCCGCGACGATGGCATCGATCATCGAGGTCGTCGTCGTCTTCCCGTTGGTCCCCGTCACCGCGGCCGTGGTCAGCCTGCGGTGAGCGCGGGCGAAGCGCGCCGCTCGGCTCATCAAGCCTTGAAGGGGGGCGGCTCCCACCCGACGCACTCGCCGCTCGGGTCCCACTCCACGCATTCGTCCGACGGCGCCGCAAGCTCCCCCCACCCGACGCACTCGCCGCTCGGGTCCCACTCCACGCACTCGTCCGCAGGCCCCGACAGCTCCCCCCACCGGACGCACTCGCCGCTCGGGTCCCACTCCACGCATTCGTCCGCAGGCCCCGACAGCTCCGCCCACCCGACGCACTCGCCGCTCGGGTCCCACTCCACGCATTCGTCCACGGGCGCGAAGCCGACGTTGGGCAAGACCCCAACGTCCGGCGTGCGAACGCCACCGGCCGAAGGTTCGGGGCTCACCGCGACGGTCGGGTCGACGGCCGACGACGTCGCGGGCGCCGGCCTGCGGCCTGCGCAACCTGAGCCGTGCCCAAGGCTCATCGACATCACGAGCCAGAGGAACTGGGAACGGTCGATCTTCATGGTCTCCCCCTTGTTGTTGGACGCGGCAGCACGCACGCGCAAGACGCTCACCGGCCTCCATGGTCCGTGTCTTGCGCCGCCGTGTCTTGCGCCGCCGTGTCTTGCGCCGCCGCGCTTTGGGCCTCGGGCTCGTCCTCCTCCCTGCGCCGAGCGGTGGAACGCCCGTCCTCGAGGTTCCCCAGGGCTTCGCGCAGGAACACCTCCAGCGCGTCGGCGTCCACGACCCCACGGCTGGGAGGGCGGAGCGGACGCCCCTCGGGGTCGAGGTAGACCACCGCCGGCGCTTCGACCTCGAAGCGCGCAGCCAGAGCCGCGCCCTCCGCAGAGGCCGTGTCGACGCGAAGGGCGACGAACTCGCGCAGGACCGAGCGCACGTCGCTGTTGGCGAAGGTGGAACGGTGCATGCGCTGTGAAGCCTCGGAGGCCTCTGCCTCGAAGAAGAGCATCAGGGGTGCGTCGTTCAGGGCCGCTTCGTCGAGGGCGTCGTCGTAGCTCTGCTGCCATCGAGGGGAGGGAACTTCCCGCCGGCGAGCTTCACGCGCCTGAAGCGCCGCGTCGAGCTCGGCGGGGCTGAGGTAGACGCCGCCGTCGAGCACCGCGGCCTGATCGAGCTCGACCATCTGCTGGCGACCGAGCCGAAGGATGAACCAGAACAACCCCGCCGCCAGCAGCAGTAGGGCGATGCAACCCCAACCCGCGAGGCGCTGCTCCTTCGGCTTGACCGCGGGGTACGGCGAGGCGTCCGGCTCACTGGAGGCGTCCGGCTCACCGGAGGCGTCCGGCTCACTGGGGGCCTCCGACGGAACGGGAGGCTCCTGGTCGCCGGCAGCATCCCCGCCTCCCTTCTGCACGCCGGGCTCCGCGGTCTGGTCGTCGTCGGCCATGGGCCGATGGTACGCGAGGAGCGGCAGTCCGGTCAGCCACGTCCGCTAGGTCAGCAATGCGCCGTGAAACAGCCCGTACGGACGGCATCGCGCAGCCGCGACGCGATGTGGTCCGTCAGCGGATCGAGGGACGCGAGGCCCTCCCCCTCTGCCACGACGCGGTGCTGACCGAACTTGTCGTCTTCACCGCATCCGGACCACAGCGAGTAACCCCAACCCTGTCCCTCACGCCAGAGGTCGACGTAGATGTGTTCGCTCTCGCAGGCCAGGTGACGGGCCGGGTCGGCGATGGCAGGCTCGTGGTCCACCGTGCTCTGCAGCGCCGACAGTTCGAGGGAGAGACCCTCCGCGAGCGACTCGTACACGAGCGCTCGCTCTTCCTCTGGGAGCGACATGCCCACGTCCTTGAACGAGATCTCCGCAAAGGGCGCGTTCTCCACGCGCACCACGAAGGGGGAGTAGATGGCATCGGGCGTCTCGGGCGCAGCGGGGATCGCGGGAGCGGCCGACAGCGGCGCCGCTCCTGGCGCCTCTGGCGCGGAGGTCCCGCAGGCAGCGACCCAAGCGACCCCAAGGAGCACGATCGGGAGCGAACGGACCATGGGCGCCAGGATGCCACGCCGCCCCTGGTGGCGCATGCGCCCCCTGCTGCTCGACCGCCCACGGAGGCGCCCCCGGTGCTCGTAGGCATCCTGGTCGGAGGAGCGTCGCGCCGGATGGGCCGACCCAAAGGGCTGATCGAGCGCGACGGGGAGCCGCTGCTGCGGCGAACGGTTCGAGTCGTCCGAGAGGCCGGTCTGCAGCCCGTGCTGCTCGGCAACGACACCCCCTACCGACACCTCGAACCGGAGGTGCCGCGGCTCCCCGACCTCTACGGAGGCGCGGGGCCCATCGCAGGACTGCATGCGCTGCTCGAAGCGACGGACCGCGGCATCCTCCTCGGCTGCGACATGCCTTATATCGAGGCCGAGGACCTGCGGCGGCTGGCGAGCGATCCCCGGAACCCACCGCTCCTCGCGGCCCGACGCCAGACCTGGGAGCCGCTCTTCGCCCGCTACGAGGGGGGGCGCGTCCGCCCCGTGCTCACGGCGTACCTCGCCCAGGGGCGACGCTCCCTGCTCGGCCTCTTCGATCGCTTGCCGGTCGAAGAGCTGCCGGTAGCGCCGGATCGGCTCGACGACTGGGACCGACCCGGGGACCTGCCCTGAGGCACCTCGGCAGCAGCGACGGCCGCAGCCTGGGCGGCGCTCCGCCGGACGCGATACCCTCGGGGCGATGCGTGCCCGCCTCCTGCTCCTCCTCGCCCTGACGGCCTGCGACTGCGGCCCCACCTCCCCGGCGGACGCCGGCGCCACCGACGGAGCGCGCGACGGCACGGCCGCCGACTCGGGCAGCAGCGACGGGGCCCCACCCCAGCCCTGCCGCACGGCGCTCCCTGTCGACATGCTCTGGGTCATCGACAATTCGAACTCCATGGCCGAGGAGCAGGCGAGCCTCGCAGCGAACTTCCCGGCGCTCATCGAGACGCTCACGCATCCCCCGGACGCCGACGACGACGGCGAACCGGACTACCCGCCCCTGACGGATCTTCGGGTCGGCATCGTCTCGACGGATATGGGCGTCGGAGACACCGCGGGGGTCATCGGCTGTCCCAGCGGCAGCGGCGACGACGGGGTGATGATCTCGCGATCGCGCGCGGGAGGTGCCTGCGCCTCCGTCGGCACCGAAGGGCCGCCGTGGCTCCAGTTCGACGGAACCAACGGGGACGCCTTCGAGGCGGACTTCGCGTGCCTCTCGGCGCTCGGAACCAACGGCTGCGGCCTCGAACAGCAGCTCGAAGCGAGCCTCGCGGCCCTCACCCGGCATGCCGCACCCGGCGGACCCCACGAGGGGTTCTTGCGGCCGGACTCCCTCGTCGCCGTCGTCTACGTAACCGACGAGGACGACTGCTCTGCGGCCGACGACGCGATCTTCGACCCCTCACCGGCCGCCGCGGATCGCCTCGGTCACCTCCGCGTGCGCTGCGCGCTCCACCCGGAACTGCTGCATCCCGTGAGCCGCTACATCCGCGCCCTGCGGAACCTTCAGCTCGACCGCCGCGGTGACGTGATCGTGGCCGCCGTCACGGGTGTCCCGCGGGACCTCACCCGCGACCCGGCCGACATCGACTACGACGCGCTCCTCGCCGACGAACGGATGCAGTACACCCTCGACCCTCTGGACGACACGCGCCTCGTCCCCGCGTGCGATCTCGGCGGCGTCGGGAGCGCCCCACCGGCCCGACGCCTCGTCGAGGTCGTGGCCGACTTCGCGGCCGACGGCGACGGTCTCGTCGCGAGCATCTGCCAGCCGGACCTGCGCCCGGTCATGGAGGACCTGGCGCAGCTCGTCGCCGCGCGGCTGTGCGTCGGACCCGACTGACGGACGCGCTCTGAAGCACGGCGCCCGGCCAGTCGGACTCCGTGCTAACTTGGGCTCATGCGGGGGCTGGGGTTGATGTTGGTCCTGTGCGGGGGCTGCTACCTCTCCCACGGGCTGGAAGAAGGCTCGCGTGATGGGGGCTTCGTACCGGACGGACGGGTCGACGCGCGCCCGCCCGCGGCCGACGCGGGCCTCCATGACGCGCGCGCCGACAGCACCCTCGACGCGCCCGCCGACTCCGGTCGAGACGCCGACACGCGCGACTCGGGCGGTCGCCTCGACTCCGGCTCCGGTGACGCCAGCGACTGTGTGCTGCCGGTCGAAGCCTACCCGGAGCGTGACGTCTGCCGGCCGGAGACAGGCGACTGCATCGCGCGATGCGGTACCGACCAGCCCTGCATCGTCCTGTGCCTGCGGAGCGATCCCACCTGTCAGGCCTGCGCCGTACGCAACGCCCTCGCCTGCTTCAACAGCACGCCCTGCGAGCCCCTCTACGCGCCCACCTCCTGCTGCGTCGTTCACATGTGCTCGCTGACCGAGGTCGACGAGATCCTCAACGTCTGCACAGCCCTCGCCTGCGGCGACGAGATCCAGGCCTACGCCGACTGCGCCATCGCGGATTCCCGCGCTCGCTGCCGGCGCGCGATCGCCGACTGTGGCCTGCCGCCGACCCTGCTCGGTTTCTAACGTCCAATACCTCTCCGCGCGCGGGACCTCTGCGCGCGCAAGAGTCCTCCGGAATCTCCCCACCTGCCCCTCGCACGGGCATCCTCACGCACCGGACCGCCCAACCCTTGACACTGTAGTGTACTACAGGGTGTACGTTGTTTCCGTCGTAGACAGCCCTCCTGGGAGACGACGTGAACGACGCCACGAACAACACCACGCTCACCATCGGAAAGGTCGCCCGGCGCACCGGCATCGGCGTGGAGACCATCCGCTTCTACGAGCGCGAGAAGCTCCTGCCGGAGCCTGCGCGCGACCCATCGAACGGCTATCGACGCTACCCCGAGAGCACCGTCGCGCGCCTTCAGTTCATCGCCCGCGCCAAGGAGCTGGGCTTTACCTTGCGCGAGACCCGGGAGCTGCTGGAGCTCCGCGCCGGTCCCGCAACGTGTGGAACCGTCCGGGCGAAGGCCGAGGAGAAGCTCGGCGACGTTCGACGAAAGATCGAAGACCTTCGGCGCATCGAGCGGGCCCTTCGGACGCTCGCCGAAGCCTGCCCCGGTGAGGGCGCACTGGACGACTGCCCCATCCTGGGCGCACTGGAAGGAGGGTTCGGCGATGGAAGTTGAGCTCGTCTGGCAACGCGATTGCCCGAACGTCGCGGCGGCCCGGCAGAACCTCCTGCGGGCCTTCTCCCTTGCGGGCGTCCCCGCGCGATGGCGCGAGTGGTGCGTCGACGAAGCGGATTGCCCTCCGCACCTTCGCGCGTTCGGCTCTCCGACCGTCCTCGTCGATGGTGTGGACGTTGCGGGCGACCCCACCGGTAGCGGTCCCTCGTGCCGCCTCTACCGCACCGCCGACGGCGTGCTCCTGGGCGCACCCTCCGCCGAGCTCATCGCCGCTGCGTTGCGCTCGAGGGAACCGACCGAACCGTCACCCCCTTCGCATGGTGGCCGCTTCTCCTGGAAGCGCGTCGCCGCGGCGGCACCCGCGTTCGGGGTCGCCTTGCTGCCGAAGATCGCCTGCCCGGCATGCTGGCCTGCCTACGCCGGCGTGCTCAGCTCACTGGGCGTCTCGTTCCTGATCGACGCCCGCTACCTCTTCGCCCTCACGGCGGCCTTCCTCGTAGTTGCGCTCTTCTTCTTGGGGCTGCGCGCGACGCACCGCCACGGATACGGCCCCCTGGCGCTGGGGCTCGTTGCCTCGGCGCTCCTCCTCATCGGCAAGTTCTACTTCGAGAGCGATCCGGCCATGTTCGGCGGCGTGGGCCTGTTGATGATCGCTTCTTTCTGGAATTCGTGGCCTCGCAAGCTGGCCGCATCGCCGGAGTGCTCGGCCTGTGAGCCCGCTCCGGTCAGGTCGTGCTGTGACACGGCGACACCCCAAGCCCCGACCGCCTGCTGCGCGTCGGCTACCCAAGGAGAAACGTCATGAGTCAACGTCACATCGAGATCTTCAGCGCGGGCTGCTCGGCCTGCACCGACACCATCGAGCTGGTCAACCGCATGGTCTGTGGATCGTGCTCCGTCGAGGTCCTCGACATGAAAGACGCAGCGGTCGCAAAGCGAGCCCGAGAGCTCGGAATCCGCTCGGTCCCTGCCGTCGTGATCGATGGAAAGCTCGCGGACTGCTGCGCGTCCCGCGGCGTCGATGAGGCCACCCTTCGCGCGGCGGGGGTCGGGCGCCCCGCATGAAACGTCGGCTGCCTCAGCTGCTCGTCGGCAGCCTGCTCGCGGCCCTCGCCGCGGGCGGGTGCTCTCGGGCCGAACCGCCGCCACCACGGACGTTCGAAGGGGCGGGGCATCCCTCCCCGGCTGCCCAAGAAGCCCAAGAAGCCCAAGAAGCCCAGGCCGTCCTCGCGGTCGAGGGGATGGTCTGCCAGGGCTGCGCGAACGCCGCCGCAGAGGCCGCCTCCCAAGTGCCCGGCTGCGTCTCTGCCCGTGGTGTCTTCGAGGACGGCACGGTCGTGGTTCGTTACCGCCCGGATGCGACCACGCCCGAAGCGATCGCGGCCGCCATCACGGGCGCGGACCGCGGCGACGCCCCGCCGTTCACGGCACGTGTGGTGTCG
>JALVDI010000662.1 GCA_027009115.1 Polyangiaceae bacterium
ACCGGCAGCAGCATGTGCGGGATGCCGTCGAAGACCGCCAGCTCGACCACCTTGGGGTCGATCATCAGGAACTTCACTTCGTCGGGCGTCTTCTTGAAGAGCAGCGAGACGAGCATGACGTTGAGGCCGACGGACTTGCCGGCGCCCGTTGCGCCCGCCACGAGCAGGTGCGGCATCTTCGCGAGGTCGCCGTAGACGGGCTTTCCGGCGATGTCCTTGCCCAGCGCGATCGGTAGCGCTCCTTTGTGTTTCTCCCAGCGTTCGTCCTCGAGGATCTCGCGCAGGTAGACCGTCTGCCGGTCCTCGTTCGGTAGCTCGATGCCCACCCGGGCCTTGCCGGGGATGGGCGCGACGATGCGAACCTTCTGAGCCGCCAGCGCCAACGCCAGGTCGTTCTCGAGGCCGGCGATCTTGGAGATCTTCGTACCGCTCTTGGGTTCGAACTCGTACATGGTGACGACGGGTCCAGGGTGGATCTCGTCGACACGACCCTTCACACCGTACGATTCGAGCTTCTCCGTCAGGCGCTTGGCGTTCTCGCGGAGCACTGCCGGATCGACCCGGATACGACCGCCGTAGGAGGCGTCGAGCAGGTCGACGGATGGCAGCTCGAAGGCTCGGCCGGAGCTCTGCGCGCGCCGACGCCCGGTCCGACTCTTGGGCCTGGGGGCGGTCTCGACCGGCGCCACGATCTTGGGGCCGGCGCCGCCATGGGACACGCGCGCACTCAGCGCGGTATCCAACGTGTCGTCCGACTCGATCCGGGCCGCGTCGACCGCATCGTCGACCTCTTCCTCCGCGTCCGCTGGGTCGTCCTCCGCCTCGTCGAGGGCGCCGCCGACAATTGTCGGCGCCTCGCGGGCCTGTCGCGCCTCCCGCTCCTCGCGCTCGAGCTCGCGGGCCTCGCGCCAGGCATCGAGGAGTGCGCCCGCGCCCGCGACGGTCCGGGCCCAGAGCCCGCGGACCCAACGCCAGGCTGCCACCGCCGCGTGCGCGATCGATACGGGCGTGCGCAGCACCAAGGTGATGAGCAGGATCGTGACGCCGACGATGTACGCGCCCGCCTCCCCGAAGAGAGAGCGGAGGACCTCGCCGAGCACCTCCCCCAGGGCACCGCCGGCGAGGTGGCCGCCGTAGACCTCGGTCCCGTCCATCACGAGGTGCAGCAGGGCGCAGCCGATGAGCACGATCACGAGGGTCGAGGCCACCGTCGCGACGCCGAGCAGGCCGCGCCGGCGGCTGAACAGCCGTGCCGTCGCCAAGCCCAGATCGAAAGGCACGACCCAGGCCGCCAGCCCAAAGGCCGACACGAGCATCCCCGCCAGCGCCTCGCCGACGGGTCCGACCAGGTTGTCCCCGCCGCGGGCGTCGTAGCTCCACAGGGCGAGGCTCACCAGGACCGTCGCGGCCGCCGCCACGAGGCCCCAGACCTCCCGACGGCGCCCATCGGTAGGTGCAGCGAGGTCACCGTGCGCAGATGTGCTCTGAGGTGCGCCCAAGTAGGCTCCTTCCCTCCGTACGCTACTCGGGACGCCGCTCGGGTCAACAAAGCTGCCGGGGGCTCGCGCGCCTGCGACGAACAAGTCTTGATCGGGAAGGGGAGTCGTCTAGTATCATCCCGTTCCTTCGGAATTTCGGGCGCATGAGCCCCCTCCGGCAACCAAAGAGAACCGATGAGAGCGAACCTTTTCGCGTCGCGGGGGGCCCGCCCGGCCCCCGCCCTGCTTGTCCTCGGCCTCCTCCTCGCTACGGCGGGGTGCAAGGTCACGGCCGACGACATCGACCACTGGAAGGGCACCGTCAAAGGGCCAGGCAAGATCGTGGCGGTCCTGCTCGCCGAGCGATACCCGATCGAGCTGCGCACCCGCGCCGCCCTCGCGCTGGTCGAGATGGAGCGGGACGACGTCAACGGCGTCGGTGAGCTCCAGCGGGCCATCGACCAGATCAACGGGACGGACCCGCAGACTGCGCAGAGGATCATCGACGGGATGGTCGACGGGCTCAAGTCCATGATGCGCGGGGGCGACGACGCGAACCAGTCGGAGGATCTCGGGCCACCGCTGTCGCAGACGCGCGCCAAAGACGCCGCCTATTTGTTGATGGCCTACGCGAGCCCGCAGGCTCAGCAGCAGCTGATGGAGGCGATCCTCGGCTGGTATACGGTCGACTTCGCCAAGCGCAGCCTGGCCGGCGATTACAGCGTCGAGCAGATGGTCCGGTCCCTTGGCGCGCCCGCGGCGTCCCTGCTCGTGGACGCGATGAACTCGCACCAACCGCAACAGGCGCTCGTCAAGATCGCGCAGCTCATCAGCCAGCTCGGCAACGACGAAGCGAAGGCGCGGGCGGCGCAGCGCCTCGTCGAGATCGAGCGGGAAATGGAGAGCGACGAGTTCATCGACTGGCTGAAATCGGAGATCGCCGAGTCTCTGCAGCAGCAGGGGCGAACCCTGAGCGACGACCGCCTGCGCGCGATCGCCATTCACAACCGCGAGACCTTCCTGAACGACGGCGCGTTGGCGGCGATGAAGCACCTGGCCAGCCAGGAACCGGTGCGCAACCGGCTGCTCGAGATCGCCACGGCGGCGCCGGCGGCCAACGCCCCGGACTTCGCCAAGGAGGCCATTCACACGCGGCGTCAGCGTGCCCTCCAGGCCCTCGAGGGCAACGCAACGGAGGATCAGCTCCAGGCCCTCCTCAACATCGCCTTGGACGAGACCAACCCCATCAACGTGCGCGACTATGCCTTCGATCGGGTGGGTGACATCCGCAGCCGAGCGGCCATCCCGAGGCTGTGGCCCCTCGTCGCCAACGCCGACAACAACACGATCAAGAAGCGTCTCCGTTGGCGCGCTGGCGAGCTGGTGCTCGCCATTGGCGGCCCCGAGATCGTCGGTGAGTTCCTGACCCGCCTTCCGACCGAAGCAGGCGTCGAGTACGAGCCCGAGGAGCTCGAGGGCTACGCCACCAAGATGAGCACGATGACGCCCCAGCCCACACGGCTGTTGGAACGCCAGCTCCGCTCGCCGCATTGGTTCGTTCGTGTCATCGCTCTGCGCTTCTTCGAGCGCCGCGGGACGCGCGACGACATCCCGAAGTTGCGGCGCCTCGTGCGCGACGACACCGAGACCGTCGGAGACGGCTGGGCCGGGCTCGAGCTACCGACGGTAGGCAAGGTCGCCGAGAACGCCATCGGTGGGCTCGAAGAACGCCTGGCCGGTCCACAGGCCACCGCCGATGCGAACATGCAGCCGGCTCGACCATAGGGAGCAGCGGTGAGTCACGATCAGAACAAGAAGACGCTCCGCAGCTTCCAGTGCCGCGACTACCTCTGGGAGATCTTCGGCCAGATGAGCGCGGAGCTCGAATGCTCGGTGGACTACCTCATCAACGAGGCGATGCGGCAATACGCGCGGTCGCGGAACTATGGTATGGGGCGTCCGAGCAGCGCCCCTGGTGGAGCGCCCGTCGGTGCTCCTCCGCCGGCCGGTCCGGGGATCCCCTCCCTCGGTGGGGCCGCCGGGAGCCGACCGCCCATCCCCTCGGCACCTCCGCCCCCACCACGGCCCGGGAGCTATCCTGGCGCGCCTGCCGCGGGCCCGCCCGGTTACGGGGCCCCCGCACCGTATGGAGCGCCGCCTTCCTATGGAGCCCCTTACCCGACCGCTGGCGCGCCCGGTGTGCCACGCCCTGGGCACGGACCGCCGGCCTCGGGCTTCCCAGGGCAGCCTTCGAGCGCGCCGCCCCCTTTGCCGGGTCAGGCGCCAGCTTACGGGGCCGCCGTCAGCACCCGGCCACCGCTCTACGTCATCTTCAATGGTCAGAAGTTCCCGGTGACGAAGGATGAGTTCGTCATCGGTCGCGGGAGCAAGACCGCCGATCTCCCCATCAAGGACGGAAACATCTCGCGACGGCACGCTGCCATCGTGTTTCAGGGCGGGGCGTACTACGTCAAGGATCTCGGCAGCACCAACGGCATCGAATACGCCGGCCGCCGCATCGACAGCAAGCGCATCGAAGAGGGAGACGTCATCCAGATCTGCGACTACGAGCTGCGCTTCACCTATCGCTGAGTCGCTTGGACGCCGATGCGCTTCGCGTTTGCGCTGACGATCGTCGCCTTCGGCTGCGCAGCGCTCGCGTGGCACCTGGCCTCTCCCACGCCTGCTTCGGCGCTGGGAGCGTTGCTGCTGGGATGGGTCGCGCTCTCGGCCGCCATCGTCGCCGCCGGCTACGCCGGGATCGGCGCGAAGGTCTTCGGGAAATCGTCGGACGGGCAGCGCGCGCTCTGGGCACGCGTCCTCTTGCTGCCCTACTTCACCCTGGTGGCCTTCGCGCGTTGGCTCCAGCGTACGGTGACCGGCGAGCGTCCCTTCGACGAGGTTGCGCCAGGCCTGTATGTCGGTCGGCTGGTGCCGACGCGGACGCTTCCAAGAGACGTACGGCTCGTGGTCGACCTGACTGCCGAGCTCACCGAGCCGCTCCAGACGCGCCAGTCCTACGAGTACCGCTGTCTGCCAACCCTCGACGGCATGGCTCCAGAGGAGTCCCTTCTCCGGGAGCTTGCCGAAGACCTCGCAGGACGGCCGGGTCCCGTCTACGTGCACTGCGCGGCGGGCCACGGTCGGGCGGCGATGCTCGCTGCGGTGATCCTCCTCCGGCGCGGCCTCGCCGAGGACGTTCAGGCAGCCGAAGCGCGGATGCGCGCCCGACGCCCCAAGGTGCGCATGACCCGCCTGCAACGCCGCCGTGCCGCCGCCGCGGCGCGCTCGCCCAATGGCGAGACCGGCCGCTACAGTCCGTCTCCACAGCGATCGTCGATCGATCCGTAGACTGGGCCGGACGCGAGCTACGCGGCGCCCAGGTAGATGCGGAGCGTGTCGGCGGCGGCCTTCTTGTCGAAGGGGCGTCCCTCGAGCTCTTGGCGCTTGGAGACCTGCACGAAGAGATCGTCCAGGAAGCGAAAGAGCTGCTCGCACTCGCTCACGGCGGCGGCGAGCTTGTCGGGATCGAGGAGATCGACGTCGCCCAGGACCTCGAGCATCTCGAGGAGCGGATCGAGGCGCGCGTAGTCGTTCTGGCGCACGAGCTGATAGCCGATGGCCCGGAAGTGCTCGAGGAACTCGCGGACAAACTGAAAGCTCGCGTAGCTCGCCCACCGGTCGGCGTCTCCCCGCGTCGAGCGGGCCTTGGCCAGGAACGCCCGCACCACCTGCTGGAACATCCACACGTCGCGCCGAAGCCGCTCGGCGGCGTCGACCCGGGCGTGTTCTCGGCTCGCCAGCTGCGGCGGGGCCGAGTGCGGTCGCAGCTCGAGGCACAGCTCGGTGATCCCGTGATGGATCGTCGCGCGGAGCTGCGCCGTGGCGACGACGATCGGAGGGCCGAGCTCCGCCTGGGGGATGGTCGCGCTCGGTGCCGGCAGGTCGCGCTCATACGTTCGCCGGACCTCGATGCGCAGCACGTTGGCGAGGTTTTCCAGGCGCCCTCGGAGCGACACGAGCCTCCCCGCTTCGCGGGAGAGCTCACCGGAGCGTTCGCGCACCTCCGCCGCAGAGGTGCGTAGAAGCTGCTTCTCGAAGGTATCGGCCAGCACGTCCGGGGCGCGCTTGGCGAGGTAACGAGTCAACGCGCGCAGGTCGCTGCGTAGAACGCTCAAGATGACGTAGGCCCGGCGTGCCGTCGCCGCGTCGGAGGCGTAGTCGTCGATGAGATCGATGTAACGCAGGGCCCGAAAGAGGCTGAGGAACGTGACTGCCGAGACCTGGTGGGCGGATTCGCTCGCGGTGTGGAGGGCCTCGAGGACCTCGGCGCTTCGGATGCGATCGAACTCCGGGCGGAACTCGAGGGCGACGAGCGGGTTGAAGTAGGTGTTGCGGCCGATCTCCCGGGTGATCATCCCGAGCAGCGCAAAGTAGAGGCGGTGCGAGACGCGGCCGAGGCGTAGGATGCCGTCAGCCATCTCGAGGAAGGCGTCGAAGGTGTTGCGCAGGACGAAGAGTGACTCCTCCGGCGTGTCCTGTGAGAGCTGTTCTTTGATAAGGCGGCTGCGCAGACCGTCCTCGGGGAGCACCGTCTCCAGGTAGCGGCTGAACACATAGGCGCGATCGCGTTGCCCCAGGAGTTGGCGGACGCGGTCGATGGCCTGGCTCAACGCATCTCGGACGACCAGGAGCTCGTCGCGGTAGTCATGCGCGACCGGCGCCTCGTGCTGCGACGGCCCCGGGTGGTTCCGGGGATTGCCGAAGCAGGCGAAGCCCTTGAGCAGCATCTCCAGCTCAAAGAGGGTCCCCTCCTTGCTCTCCCAGTCGAGGCGCTCGTACCAGCCCTCGCGGGCACGAGATTGCTCCCGACGCAGCCCGCGGGTGTCGCGCAAGAGGTTCGCGTAGACGTCACGGCCAGAGCCCATCTCGATGCGACCGGTCTAACACAAGCGGCCGCCGGCCCAAACGACGAAGGCGTCGGCCCGTCGTCGGCGCTGCGAGCAGTCCACCCCGTATCGGCCGCGAGGGGCCGTGTTCGCGAGGGTGCCCCTGCACGATACGCTGCGCGGGGGCGCGCTCCTGGGTGAGGCGCAGAGGTCTTGGGGCTGCCCGCCGCTTCGGCCCGACGTTCCGTCGGCGGTGCGGCGCACCGCGCGCGATCCATCACGCCCGGGTCCTTGCCCAGGCTGCTAACCTCCC
>JALVDI010000663.1 GCA_027009115.1 Polyangiaceae bacterium
GAGCTGACTCCTACGGCCGAGCCGCTGCTGGCCCCGGATGCTCTGCCGGCGTGGTCTGCGGCGTATGCCGCCGAGCCCTCCCTGGTCGATCTGGGGGATTGCTGGGCGCTCCTCTTCACAGGGTTTCCCGACTGGGACGGGGGCGCGCCCAGCCTGGGGCTGGCCACCGCTCGGGCGCCGCTTGGGCCTTTCGCCGTGCATGCCGAGCCGCTGCTCCGCCCGGACGCCGATTGGCGGGAGGCCTGGGTCGGGGCTCCGGATGTGGTGGTGCGCGATGGGGTGGCGCACGTTTTCGTGACGGGCGTCGACGGTCGCGGGGTGACCTCCATCGGCTATCTCGAGGTCGAGAACCCCGCCGCTCTGTGGTGTCCTTGACGCGGAGTGTGGCCGCCGCCCGAGGGGCGACCCCGAGGGTCTGCACGGAGAGGCCAGGGCTGCCCGGTCGCCGAAGCTTCGCTCAGTCGGTGATGAGGATCCAGGTCCCTGGGCGCGCGCGTTGGTCGGCGAAGATGCCGTGCCACCCGGCGGGGAGCGTGGGCGACGACCACTGGAAGATCCACCGCGCGTCCGTCGGTGCGAGGTTGACGCAGCCGTGGCTGCGCACGCGCCCGAAACCCTCGTGCCAGAACGCCGCGTGCAGCGCGTAGTTCCCCTCGAAGTACATCGTCCAGGGGACATCTTCGATGAGATACGACTCTTCTCCGGCGTTCAGGTCGTCCATCGTGGTCGACACGTGTTTGCTCTGGATGCGGAACAGGCCCGTGGGCGTCTCGAACCCCGCGCGCCCTGTCGAGACGGTCGTTGCGAAGACGGGCCGGTCGCCTTCGTAGGCTACGAGCGTCTGCTCGCTCAGCCGCACGTGGACCCAGCGCGCATCCGGAGGGACCGAGTCGGGGCGCTCGATGGCCTCGGCTACGCGCAGGGAGCTCCGACGCACTACGTAGCCGTCGCGCGCGACCAGGTACGCCCGACGCTGACGGGTGAGGCGATCGGCGACCGGGAAGGGTGTGTGGCGTTCGAGGACGCCGAGGTCCTCCAGCCTCCCCGTCGATGGGACGCGCCGAAGCTTGTGGGTCCCCGTGCGATAGACGAATGCGACGGGGAGTTGCCAGCGCCCGCCGAGCACCACGCCGCGATGCGTTGGCGGTTCGTTGGGACGAAGATGCTCGGCCCGGACGAAGGCCCCCCGCACGGTCCGCAGAAAGCGGCGTCCGGCGTCCTCCTCTTCGCCGTCGAGGCTCACGTAAAAGCCGCGTCGCATCCGGAGGCGCACGAAGTCGGGGATGCTCACGGTGCCCTGCGCGGCCGCGACGAGCGAAGGGTCCACGGCGTCTTCCCCTTCCGCGTTCCCCTGCGCTCGTTCTTCCGCGCCCGCGCCGGGGGGAGGCGGTGCCTCGGCCTCCACGACCGCTGGCGCCACCGTCGACTCCTCGTCGCTCGCGCCGGTCGGCGTCTCGGCGATGCCCGCGTCCAGCCCCGGCTCCGGTTCAGCGGCGGCTTCGGCGGCGACCAGCGCCTCGGCCTCCGCGGCCTGTCGCTGGGCTTGCTGTGCGGCGGCCGCCGTCTCGTTCGTCGTGAGGGCCGCGAAGGCTTCTTCGACGGCGGCTTCTTCCGCAGGCGTTGGGATGCGCCAGTACTGGGGTACGTCCCCGCGCGTCGTGTAGGCGTAGGCGTAGGGCAGGGCGTCCTCGAGCGCCGCGGGGACGGGGGTCGGTTCGAAGCTCGGCGGTTCGGCGCCAATGAGATAGCCCTGACCCCGGCAGACGTAGCCCTGCCCCGGAACCTCGAACCAACCTCGCGCGCAGCCGACTCCAGGGACCCGCTCGCTGGCGCGGAAGCGGGCGCCCCGTCGCATGTAGCCGACGACCGGCGACTCGTGGTGGGGCCGCGCGCGCACCCGGGCCAAGAAGTGAAAGGTGAGGCCATGGAGCGGGTAGCGCGCCTCGAAGGCCGCAGCTTGGGTCCGGGCGATCGCCTCGGGTTCGGCGGGCGGGGCCGCTGGCGCCGGATCCGTCGGTGGCGAGGGAGGCGGCGCGGTGGGTTCCCTCGGCGCGGTGGGTTCGTTCGCTACGCTCGTCTCGGACGAAGCCTCGTTGGTCGGCCCCGGTCTCATGGGCGGGCTGGCGTCGTTCCGCCCAGCGAGGGGGGCCTGCTCGCCGCATCCGAGGAGGCAGAGCGTCGCGATCGGCGCCGTGAGCCACCGTCGGGTCATGGCTAGCAAGTGGCACGAACCCCCGGCTGCGGCCAAGTTTTCGGACCCTCCGCCGTCCGCTCTCGCCCGTCGAAAGTCGGCGAGAGCTTCGAAGGTTCCGGGCAGCGCTTCCCCTTTGGGTGGGGGTCTCGGTCGCCGGATGACGGCGATCCGTGGCGGGGGGACCACGGCCCCAGGCGTCTGAAGGCCACAGGTCGCCAGCGGTCCAGCCGGGTCTGTGAAGAAACGGTCACCCCTGCAGCCAAGAACAGGCCGTCCAGGCGTGGCGAAGAGTACCAAGGGGTGCAGCACCTGTTTGGCGCCAACCTTGCTTGCTCGTGCGGCATGATTCGACTCGCGCTCGCTTCGCTCGCCCTCGGCGTTTTCCTACCGGCCCTATCCTCTGCTCAGGCACCGGCCGAAGAACCCGAACCGACGGCGGTGTCCGTGACGACGTCCGACGACGCCTCGGAAGACTACTTCCTGCCGCGTCCTCGAGTTGAGCTTCGCGTCCAGAACGATCGACAGTTGCTCCGAGCTCGCCTCGCCGAGCATCCGCTCGGGGGACCGATCGCCATGTTCGCCATCGGGGTGCCCGTCGCGGCGATCTTTGGCGCCGTCGCCTATTGGGTCTATTCCGCCCAGGACGTCGTCGACTGCGTACTCGACGAGTGCACAGGTCACCCCAACCGCACTGCACCGGTGGTGCTCGGGTTGATCGGCGGCGCCGGCCTGGTGCTCGGCGTCGTGGGGTTGGTCAAGCTGATCATTCGGGTTTCCGCGCGCGCTCGAATTCGCCAGGCATACGCCGAAGGCCAGCTCTCGCTGACCGGTGGCGGCGTGCGGCTGCGCTTCTGATTCACGGACGGGCCAGCGCTACGTTGCCGTGAGCGTGGATCGTGACGCCCGCGTCCTGCACGACGCAGGCGGAAAAGAGCGCCCGGGTGGGGGCACCGTCGACGAGGATGGCGTGCGCGCGCCCCGTCAAGGTCACGCCCGCCAAGTCGAGGCGGCTGCGATCGAGCTGCATGGCGACCTCTCCGACGAGCGCACCCCCGTCCATCCGAAGGACGCTGTTCTCACTGCGCAAGGCGGGCCCCTGCCGGGCATGGACGCGGACGTTCTCGAGGGTGGCCTCCGAATCGACCAGCGTCAGGCTCTCGAGCGTGCCGTCGCGGAGCACCACTCCCTCGCAGCGCTCCAAGCGCACATGGCCGTAATCGCCTTCGAGCACGGCCCCGTCCTGGTCCTCGCAACGAAAGTCGCCGTGCGACGGGCGGGCTGGCTGCGGAGGAACCGGAGCGTCGTCGAGGTGGGCGCGGATCCGCTCGACGAGGCGTTGGGGCGCGTCGGTCATCGGCACATGCCCCGCCTCGGGGAGCACGACCAGCCGCGCATGCGCGATGCGACTCTGGAGCACCCTCGCGTTGCGGAGTGGTGCGATGCGATCGCGGGCTCCCCACACCAGGAGCGTCGGCGCACGAATCGCAGACAGCGCCGGCCCCACGTCGGTCACGATCAGCGAGAGCGCCGCGATCTTGTTGGGGTCGTCTCCGAGCAACACCCGACGTAAACGCGGAGAGGCAACGATCGCCTCCGGATCGGGCTCCATGGCGCGTCCGGCGGCGAGCATCGTGTGCATGAGGCCCACCGGCACGGAGGTGCCACGGCGGCCGCGCAAGGGGTCGATGAACTGGCTCGCCGCGTAGGCCTCGCGGTGAAGGATGCCGGCGGCGTCGACCAGCACGAGCCGGTCCACGAGCTCCGGATGCCGGCCCGCTACGAGGGCCGCGACGACGCCTCCCATGGAGTGCCCGAGCAGGAAGATGGGGCGATGCTGCCGCTCCGCCAGCTCTGCAGCCACGCGAGCCACGAGCTCGGCGTCGTCGCTCGGGTGGAAGCTGTGCCCTGCGGCAGGAGAGGCCCCGAAGCCGGGGAGGTCGAGCGCGACCACGCGGTAGTGCTGAGCGAGCGCGGGGATCACGGGCGAGAAGTCGGCCGAGGCGCGCTCTCCCAGACCGTGCACCAAGAGCAGTGCTGGTGCCGAGGGATCGCCCGCTTCGCGTAGGTGAAGGTGGCCCGCGTAGTCCGCGCTGGGTGGGCGATGGCGAACGGTCGGCAAGGGCTGTGCGGGCGGTCGCGGTGCGCTGGCGCAGGCCGAGACCATGCAGAGGGTCCAGGTGAGTACGGCGTCGGATCGCATCGGAGGAAGTCCCATAGGCAGCTCGGGCAGCAAGCGGTGAGGTGACGGTACCGTCAGAAGAAGGCGTCGTAACGCAGGCCGCCTTGGCCTCGGCGGATCCATGGACTGAGCACGCCGTGTGCGAGGCCGGTGCGAGGCAAGGTGGTGTGGCTGCGGAAGTAGACGAGGTAGGGCAAGAGCCAGCCGGAGAGCAGGCCGACACCGGCGCCCACCAATACGTCGCTGGTCCAGTGCTTCTCGGCGACCACCCTCAGCACGCCGGTTGTGGTGGCAGCCGCCAGCGCAAGCCCACAGGCCGCGTGATCGACCGCCCGTCGCCGATAGAGCCTCAGCTCTTCGTGCATCACGCAGGTCAACCCCGCGGCGGTGAAGGTCAGTGAGGTGTGTCCGCTGAAGAACGAGAGGAACCGCTGGGAGGACTCGCAGTCGAGCTCGCCGGGGTCGCTTGCGCAACGTACGCCGTAGGGGCGCTCGCGGGCAGCGGAGACCTTCGCGACGGCGGTGGCAAAGCCGGCAACGCCAAAGGACTGCAGTTCCACCAGCAGGATGCGCAGTCCGAGCTGCGGGTCGACGCGGCGCGCCAGCATCAGCCCGCCGACGTCGAGCAAGGGGAAGGCAGCTGTTGCGTAGAGCATTCCGTCGCTGCTGTGGGTCACCCGTACGCGCTGGGCGCGGCTGAGGTGCAGGCCGCGCCGGATCGCTCCGTCGAAGAGCACCCCCCCTGTCCATCGTGCTGTGTCCGGCGGAAAGAGGAAGGGCAGCGCCACGCTGGCGCCGATGAGGCCCACGCCGAGCGAGCCTTCGAGCCAGCCCGGCGGCCGCGCCTCCGTGGGCCAGCGTGGAGAGGTGGCCGTGCTCTCCGCGCCCGCCCCGGCGGTGCCTTGCTCGGTGGTGGCTTGTTCGCCCCTGAGCATGGAGTGGTCCTCAGGACCGGGCCCCTGGCGCGGCTCCTGGGCCCAGGCCGACGGGAGGCAGGCTGCCCAGGCGAGGACCAGCGCCATGCGCGACGGGGCTGGCATGTTTCGACCGTAGCGCGGCCGCCTCGCGTTGTCACAGTTGTCCCGACTTGAGGTGAGAGGGTGGCGGCAGAGGCGCAGGCCGCACAGCGGCGACGAGGGGGTTGGAGATGGGCTCTGATTCGGGAACCAGTCTGCGCGCCACGTCGGCGTGCGTGCAAGGCCAAGCCGCGGAACACTGCCGCCCATGCGTCTCCTCGCGCTCCTTGCCTTGAACGTGCTCCTCATTGGCTGCGGTGGCGGCGTGGGCGCGCTGGACGACGCGGGCGCCGACGCGGGCGCCGATGCCGGGGTCACCACCGACGCAGGCGTGGACGCGGCCGTTGCGGATGCGGCACGGGACAGCGGCGTCGACGCGAGGCTTCCGCTGGACGCCGGCATACCCATGAGCTGTGCGCCCGCCGGAGACTGCGACCCATTCGCTCCGGACCCGTGTCCGCTCGGAGAGGTCTGCGTGCTCGGGCCCAGCGGTTTGACTCGCTGCCGTCTGGCCACTTCCGCCGCCGAGCTGGGCGAGCCTTGTGCACGGGCGGAAGATTGCCTCCCGGGGCTGCTGTGCGTGAACGTGGCTGGCGTATCCTCGTGCCATCGGGCGTGTGCCGCCGGTTCCGTCGGCGCGTGCGCCGGCGAGGAGCGATGCATCGGGAGCATCGGCCACGACTGTGTTCGCTTCTGTCGGGCGCGCCCACGGCCCTGCGATATCTACCGTCAAGACTGCCCCGACCCCGGAGACAGCTGCACGTTCGCCGTCGACCCGGAGACCGGGGAGCACTACACGGGCTGCCGCGCGGCCGGCTCGCGGCGCCATGGGGAGAGCTGCGGCGCCGACGACCGGTGCGTCGCGGGGTATGTCTGTATTCGCCGCGACGGGGCGGCGGCCTGCCACGAAGTCTGCGATCCCATGGCGACCGAGGACACCTGCACTACGGCCGGCGAGGTCTGCGAAGGAGTCAGCTCGACCTGGCGCGTGGGTTACTGCCGCCCGCCGGTTCTCTGAAGCTCGGGGCCGCTCCTCATCGGAGAAACAGCCGGGGATCGTCCGGCCGTATGTCGATGTGGAAGTGGTCTCGGTGCCCGGCGTTGTAGTTCGGCGTCAGCACCGACGACAGCAGGCGTGTACGCGCGAGATCGCAGGCGATGCGCCGTAGCGTTCGAGCGCGCCGGCCGCGAGGTGCGGGGCCCCGGCATGTCTGCTGCATCGGTGTCGCTTCGTAGTGTCTTCGCACCGAGAGCCAGCCGTCGTTGGTCCAGAAGCGCGAGAGGTCGAGG
>JALVDI010000664.1 GCA_027009115.1 Polyangiaceae bacterium
GATCCTGACGAGCGCCGACCTCGAATTCCTCAACGCGGCGCCGCGGCACCGTCGGGAGGCCTACGACCGCTTGCAGCTCTGGCTCGAGCTCCTGGCCCGCTTCGAGGACTGCGCGGGCCCCGTGATCGTTCTGGACGAGGCGGAGAACCTCTACAGGACCGGTGTTTCCCGGCGGCACCGTCGGACGGCGCTCCGCTCGCTCGCGTTCTACTGCGGTGGCTCGCTGCCCGGCGCGTGCGTTGTCCTTGCGGTGACGCCGGAGACCCTCGACCACCTCCGAGAAGAAGCCGAGGCGCTGCTCGACGAGATCGACGAACAGGCCTCGCGCCTTCCCGAAGAGGATCCCTGGATGCTACGGCGGCGCCTTCAGGCACGGCCCATCACCATCTCGAGGCTGCGCAAATCGGACCTCGAAGAGCTGGCCCGGCGCGCCCACACCCTGGGCCGCCGTGCCCGTGGCGCGATCCCTGATCCAACCTGGGAAGACGACCTCCAGGGGATCCTGAAGGAGGCCGCGACCCCTCGGCAGCTCGTTCGCATGGTCGCCATGCGCACCGAACGACTGGCGTGGCACGGGACGCCATGAGCGCGAATCGAGGCGGCTGGCGGACGCTAGAGGATTCGAACCTCTGACCTTCGGCTCCGGAGGCCGACGCTCTATCCAGCTGAGCTAAGCGTCCTGACAGGGCGGACATAGCGGACCCGGCGGGTCGGCGCAAGACCGGCGAGCGCCACCGATGAGCCGACGGCCGCCGGCAACACCCCCCGCAATCGCCGGCGCTTCATGGGAGGCACGGTGTCTGCGGAGCAGCCGCCCGTGCTCAGCCGTTCTCTGCTGCCCTTGGTCGCCGCTGCGTGGATCGCCGGCCTGCTCTGCGCCCCCGCCCGCGCCGGCGCCGCGCCCGCTCTCGCGGCGCTCGCGGTCTCCGTGGGGATGCTGTACGTGGGCCGCGCCGCCCGCGCGCGCTCCTGGGGCGTGGCGCTCCTGGCGGCCGCCTTCGCCGCCGGCTGGGTCGCCGGACCCAGACCGCTCGGCGCCCCCGTACCCAGCGGGCTGGCGCGCATCGAAGGCCGCGTGATCGAGGTCCGCTACGGGACGAGCCCGCGGGCCTACCTCGCCGTGGAGCGGGCTGCTCGCGTGGAGGACGACCGCCGGTGGCCCGACGGCGCTCGGGTGATGGTCTGGGACCTCGACGAACCCCCCGGGACTCGAGTGCGGCTCCTCGGCGCCGCGCGACCACGGACCGAGTTCATCAACCCCACGCCCCACCCCCGCTGGCGTTCAGCCCACTCTGTCCATGGCACGGTCCGCCTCCGCGCCGCGCCGCGGGTCCTCTCGGGGCCGCTCACACCCGCCCTGCACCGGGCCCGGGGCGCTCTGCGCCGACGCCTCGATGCCACGCTGCCGCCGAGCACCGCCGGGGTCGCGCGGGCGCTGCTGCTCGGCGACGCCGACGCGGTTCCCCGTTGGGACCGCGCCGCCGTTCAGGGGGCCGGCCTCGCGCATCTCCTGGCGGTGTCCGGACTGCACGTCGCGATCTTTGCCGGCTTCGTCGCGGCTGCCGTGCGACGCCTGGCGGTGGGTCGAGTCCGCGATCCGGGGCGCGCGGCGGCGCTCGGTGTCGTCCCGGCGAGCCTGGGTTTCGCGCTCCTCGCGGGGGGCGCTCCGAGCGCGTGGCGTGCAGCCACCATGGCCAGCCTCGGCGCCCTCGCGCTGGCCCTCCGTCGGCGCCCGGACCCTCTTGGGCTCGCCTCCCTCGCCGCGATCGCCTTCGCCCTCGTCGCGCCCGAGGACGCCGCCAGCCCCGGCTTCCTGTTGTCGATCCTGGCCACGGCGGCGATCGTGACGATCCGCCGCGATCCCGAGGCCCCGGCCAACCCCCTGTCGACCGCCTGGGGGGTCAGCACGCGCGCTACCATCGCCACGGCGCCGCTGGTGCTTTGGTGCTTCGGCGGGCTGCCGCTCCTCGGTGTCCTCGCCAACGTGATCCTCGTCCCGGTCGCGGTCACCTTGCTCGTGCCCCTCGTGTTCCTCCACGCCCTTGCCGCGGGTGTCGGGCTCGCTCCCTGGACGGCCCCCGCCCTCGTGACGGTGGTCGACGCCGTCGTGGGGGCGGCCGACGCGATCGCTGTGCTCGGGTGGGGAATGAACCTCCCGCCCCCGAGCCAGGCCCAAGGACTCGCCCTATGCGCCGGCGCATTCGGGCTGCTCGCCGCCAAGCGCTGGCGCCACGCCGCGGTCGTCACGGCGGGACTCCTCGCCGCCCTCGTCGCATGCGAGCTGCACCTGCGGCACGTCGAGCAGCCGCGCGGATTGCTCCGCATCACCCAGCTCGACGTGTCCCAGGGCGACAGCGCGCTCGTCGATCTCCCCGACGGGAGCGCGATGCTGGTCGACGCCGGCGGCGGGCAGCCGGACCCTGGGGAGGGCGCGCTGCTCCCGCTGCTCATGGCGCGCCGACGGGACCACCTCCGGCTGGTCGTCCTCTCCCACCCGCACCCCGATCATTACCAGGGCCTGCGGGCCCTCCTCGACCACGTGCGGATCGACGAGGTTTGGGACACGGGACAGGCGACCGCCGAGACACCCCATGGACCGGCGGCCCGACTTCTCCGGGCGATGCGGCGGCGGGGCGCCCGGGTGCGGCGGCCGCACGAAATCTGCGGAGAGCGGCGCGTCGGCGGCGTCCGGGTCACGGTGCTATGGCCCTGTCCCCGCTTCGATCCGGGCCTCGGCCCCAACGACAACAGCTTGGTGATCCGGCTGCGCCACGAGGCTCGCTCGATCCTCTTCACCGGCGACGTCGAAGCGCTCGCGGAGCGCGCCTTGGTCGACTCACCGAGCGACCTCCGAGCGGACGTCCTGAAGGTCCCGCACCACGGCTCGCGGACCTCCTCGTCAGCCCCCTTCCTGCAGCGTGTAGGGCCGGTGATCGCCGTGGCCAGTCAGGGGCGGCGCAACCGCTACGGGCACCCGCACGCCTCGGTCGTGGCGCGCTACGCGGCCCGAGGCGTCCCCCTTCTTCGGACAGACCGCGACGGGGGCGTCGTCATCGAGACGAACGGGCAGTGGCTGCGATGGCGAACTGCGCGCTGACGGCACGCCTCATGGTTCGACGTCGCAACCCTCGTAGTGGAGCTCGCCGCGGGCGATCGCCTCCCCGCCGGTGCCGGTCAGGGCGCAGTCGAAGGAGACCCCCACCAAGCCCTCGCCACGTTCGACGTACAGCAGCTCGGCGCATCCCCCCCGATCCACCTCGGCCCGGTAGAGCTCGCCTCCGAGGTCGGCTTCGACGCTACCCTCCGGGGCGCGGGTGCTCAGCTGGAGGTACACGCGCCGAAGCTGCGCCCCCTCGGCGCGAGCACCGGGACGCGAAACGGCGAGGCTGACGAATTCGCTCCCGGCAGCGTCCGATCCGATCCGGCAGCGCCCGGCGATCAGCGACGTGTCGCTCCCGGCGAAGTCTTCGTCGACCAGCCGCGTGTCACGCGTGAACTCGAAACCCGTCGGGGTCCCGTCCGGGGCCTCGACGGCGACTTCGCCGCGCACCGAGAGGTGATCGGGGCCGCCGCAGGCGGCGGTGGCGAGGAACACGGTGAGATACGTCCAACGCATGAGCAGAGCTATAAGCCAACTCCGTGCCATCGGCGAAAACGCCGCGTTCCCGAGGCGCACCGGTGGGGCGATGTCTCCTGGCGTTCACACCGCGGGCGCCTCGGCCCAGACCCATGAGACGGGGTTCGATGGGGCCCCCTTCCGTCTTCAGTCGACGCCGCCCATCCGCAGCGGCCCCCAGAAGACCATGAAGAGCACCAGCGCGACGAGGGTGAGCAACCCATACGCCGCGCCGCGGAGGAACGCAGGGGACACCTCGGCCCCGTCGGCCCAGCGGCGGAGGCGGCCGCTCAGCACGCCGGTAAGAGCGGCGGCCAAGAGCACGAAGAGCAGTTTGGCGTGCATCCAGCCGGCCCGCTGGTAGCCAGCCCATCCCATGACGAGCAAGCTCAACCCGCCCCCCCAGGCCAGGAGCATCCCTGGCGTGGCGACCCGAAGGACGGCTCGGCGCAGCAGCCCCGCGACAGCGTCTCGGTTGTCGGTCTCGGCCGCCGTGGCGGCGGTGAGTGCGACGACCACGGCGCCGCCCACCCAAAGGATCGCTCCGAAGAGGTGCAGCGCGCGCAGCGCGAGGTTCAGTCCCGTCATCGAATTGCCCGCTCGTAGATGCGATAGGTCTTGTACACCTGACCACGCATCGCCTTGATTCCCAGGTTGATCAGGCGGTTGTCCTCGAGGGTCCAGCTCAGCTCGGCCCACTCGAAACCGTGGCGCATGCCGCGGTAGGCCAGCTCGGCGTACATGGCCGTCGAGAGCGCCCCATACCGCTTGACGCCCCGCATCTTGCGCTTGAGACCGAGCAGCATCAGGCGCGCGGATTTCAGCTTCTTCACCTTGAGACGGTACAGGAGCTTGGCCCACCCGAAGGGCAGCAACTCGCCGTCCAAGTCGTAGATCGCCTCCGGCAAATTCGGGAGGCTTACGGCCATGCCGACCGGTTCGCCCTCGACTTCGACGAAGAAGGCGAAGCGTGGGTCGATGAGCAGCCGCATGTCCTTGGCCATCTTGTCGACCTCGGCG
The DNA here is from genome assembly GCA_027009115.1 of Polyangiaceae bacterium. GTDB lineage: Bacteria > Myxococcota_A > Polyangia > Polyangiales > Houyiibacteriaceae > JALVDI01. The sequence continues at coordinate 4,637 of JALVDI010000664.1, forward strand.
GGGGTCGCCGGCACGAAGCCCCAGTTGTCGGCCCAGGCGTCGTTGAAGATTTCGAGGATCGTATCGAGCTCCCGGCGCATCCGGGAAGGATCCACCGAACGAAACCGCACCTCGGGCAGCGCCTGCACCTGCTCCCATGCGCGCGCTGCACGAGGCGGGGGCTCTTCGACCCGGTACTTCCAGCAGAGCAGGTCCTTGGCCTTCTCGAAGCCCGCGGCCTCGGCGAGCCGACCCTGGTAGGGCCGATGATGGCCCATCATGAGCGCCGCGGGCGTGTCGAATCCGTCGACCAGACAGCCCGACTCCTCGTTGATCGACAGCGAGAACGGGCCGCGGGCCAACTTCATGCCGCGCTCCCCAAGCCACGCTGACGCCCTGTCGAGCAGCGCGCGGGCCACCGCCTCGTCCTCGATGGTGTCGAAGAAACCAAAGAAGCCTGCGCCGTCCTGATGCACGCGTAGGTGCTCGTGGTCGATCTGCGCGGAGATGCGGCCGGCGAGCTGGCCGTCTGCGTAGGCGGTGAAGAGAACCCCCTCGGCGTGCTCCCAAAAGGGGTTCTTCCCGGGGGTCAGGCGCTCCTCGAGCTCCATGCGCAGGGGCGGAATGTAGTTCGGGTCGTCCCGAAAGAGCCGCTTCGGAACGCGAAGGAACTCTCTCAGACCGGTCCCGGGGGCGTGCTCATGAATCTCGATACTCATGTCGCCTCGCCCTTCACGCCCTGGGCATGGGGCCGACCATCTTCTCGGGCTTGACCGCAGCGTCGAATTCCTCCGCCGTCATGAACCCTAACTCCACGACCGACTCCCGGAGCGTGATCCCCTTCTCGTAGGCGTTCTTGGCGACCTTGGCGGCACGATCGTAGCCGATGTAGGGGTTGAGGGCCGTCACGAGCATCAAGGAGCGATGCAGCTTGGCCTCGATCTCGGGACGGTTCGGTTCGATGCCGGCGGCGCAACGCTCGTCGAAGCTCGCGCAGGCATCGCCGAGCAAGCGAATGGACTGCAGGAGATTGTAGGCCAGGACCGGCTTGTACACGTTGAGCTCGAAGTTGCCCTGGCTGCCCGCGAAACCGATCGTCGCGTCGTTGCCGAAAACCTGACAGCAGACCATGGTCAACGCCTCGCACTGCGTCGGGTTCACCTTCCCAGGCATGATGGAGCTGCCCGGCTCGTTCGCGGGGATGATGAGCTCACCGATCCCGCATCGCGGCCCGGAAGCGAGCCAGCGGACGTCGTTGGCGATCTTCATGCAGGCAGCGGCGAGCTGCTTCAGCGCTCCCGACGCCCCAACGTAGGCGTCGTGCGCAGCGAGGTAGGCGAACTTGTTACGCGCGGTGACGAAGGGCTTGCCCGTGAGCTCGGCGATGACCTCGGCGACCTTCTCGGCGTACCCCTCGACGGTGTTGAGACCGGTCCCCACCGCGGTCCCCCCGAGCGCGAGCTCGTAAAGCTGCGGCAGGGTCCGAGCGATGGCGTCCATGGCGAAGTCGAGCTGCGCCACCCAACCGCTGATCTCTTGACCAAGAGTCAACGGTGTCGCGTCCTGAAGATGCGTCCGGCCGATCTTGACGATGTCGCGGAACTCCTCGGACTTGCGGGCGAGGGTCTCACGCAGGCGGCGCACCTTGGGCAAGAGCTCGTCCTCGATCGAAAGCACCGCGGCGATGTGCATCGCCGTGGGGAACGTGTCGTTGCTCGACTGGCTTCGGTTGACGTGGTCGTTGGGGTGAACGGGCGTCTTGCTACCGAGCTCGCCCCCGGCGATCTCGATGGCGCGGTTCGAGATGACCTCGTTCACATTCATGTTGCTCTGAGTGCCCGAGCCTGTCTGCCACACGACCAGCGGAAAGTGCCCGTCGAGCTTTCCCGCGATCACTTCGTCGGCGGCCTGCACGATGAGGTCTTTGATCTCGCCCTCGAGGTTGCCTAGAGCGTGGTTCGTAAGCGCCGCCGCCTTCTTGAGGTAACCAAAGGCGCGAATGATCTCGATGGGCATCCGTTCGCCACCGATCGGAAAGTTCTTGAGGGACCGCGCCGTCT
>JALVDI010000665.1 GCA_027009115.1 Polyangiaceae bacterium
TCGTTGTCGTAGAGCCCTGTTCCCCAAGTTCCCATCCGCGCGTCCCTGCTCAGCGACCCCCAACAAGAAGGAGTTTCTCACGAATTGCTTGGGAATTCCAGCCCCTTGAGCGCGAGCCGAACGGAGGCCGACCCGTCGGCCCCGAGGCATCTCGCCGGCGAGCGGCCGGGCGGACCGAAGCGGCTCAACGAGCCAAGATCGTCATCTGGTACGGTAACCCACTGGCAATCTCTCGGTGCAGCATCAGGAACCCGTAGTCCCCGAGCGGGTTGCCCAGCGTGCGCCGGACATTGTGACGAACGGCAGCGCTGCTCCAGCTGTGCGGCGGAACCGGAGACTCGACAAAGCTCGTGAGATCGGAGGCGAACCACCGGAAGCGTGGCAACCCGCTGCGGGAACGTTCGGCAGACCAGCCCTGCATGGCCAACAGGCCACACCCCAAAGGCGCACCGCTCCCGTACGAGTTCTTTGTGTCGCGGTACATGCTCGTGTCGGGGCAGCCCGAACATCGCCCAGGAACCACATCGCAAGAGACGCAGCCTCGGAGCTCCGGCTGCTCCTCGCCCCGGTAGGTAAGGGTCCAGCTACCGGCACTGAGATCGAGCACGAAGACGTCGTCCCGCGTGTTGACATAACCGTCGGGGGTCAGACGGTACTCGCCCAAGACAGCGACCCGGCGCTCGTCCAGGGGGACCATAAGGACGGGAATGCTCTGATTGCTCACGCCCTGCACGGGCTCGGGGTCGAGGTAGGGCTTGGGCGGGAGCTCGTGCCAGGAGTCCGTGGCGACGTCGTAGTACCACCAGGGCGGCGACTCCACCGGCGCAGCGTCGCGAGGCATCCCCGCGACCCGGTAATCATAGACGCCAGCAAAGAGCCAGCCGCTCCCGGTCCAGAGCGCCTCCTTGCGGACGGTGTCGGGCGAGCCGGGAAACAGCGCGGCTGTGCGCCAGCGCAGGTGCTCCAGGTCGAGGAACCAGAGGTCCGTTGCGGAGACCACGACGCTCAGCTCCGAGCCCGTCCAGGCGGCCTTCGTCCAACTCAGCGGCCCACCGGCCGGGATCGATGTCCAGGTGCCTCGGGCGACGTCGTAGCGCCCACCGTCGCGCAGCGCCCTCGATATCGGGCCATCCCAATAATAGCCGCCCCACACGACGACCTCCGACCCGGTCCACACGGCCAGCGCCCCCGTCCGGGACCTGGGCGCCCCCTCCGAGGCGACTGGGCGCCAGGAGTCCGTCCGCGGGTTGTAGAGCGCGCCGTCCGAGAACGTGGTGCGGTCGTAGTCGCTACCTCCCCAGACGAAAAGCTCGCTCCCCGTCCAGACCCAAGACTCGCCCTGGCGCGAAGAAGGCGCGCCGTCGGTGGTCGGGTCTTGCCAGTGGAGGGTCCCCGGATCGAAGCTCGGATCGCAGGGGAGCCCACCGTCGGGAGGCACGCCCCCGTCCGCGTCGCCCCCGTCCGCGTCGCCTCCGTCCGTACGGCCCCCCGCGTCCACACCTCCGTCGGGCAGGCTGCGGCAGGAAGGCTCGTCGACGACGCCGTCGCAGTCGTTGTCGACTCCGTCGTCGCAGACCTCGGGCTCGGGCACGCAGGCGCAGCCTTCGTCTTCGAGGCCGTCGCAGTCGTTGTCGATCCCGTCCCCGCAGGTCTCCGCGCTCGGCCCCACCGCCCCCTCGCAGGCGCTCCAGGTCCCGTCGGCTCGGCAGCTCTGTGTGCCCGCGCGGCACGGCGCGATGGCGAACTCGCTTCCGCACCCCTGGGTCTGCCCCTCGGTGCACGGGCAGCCTTCGTCGGTGGCGCCGTCGCAGTCGTTGTCCACCCCGTCGCAAGCTTCGTCGCTCGGCAGCGTGTCCATCTCGCACGCGCCCCAGTGCCCGAACTCCGTGCTCCCCATCGCGTCGCAGCGCTGCACCCCGTCGGCGCACGCGCCCACTCCACGGTTCGGGTACGTGCCGCGGAAGCAGGGCTGCGTCTCGCCGCCGCCGCAGAAGCAGCCCTCGTCGATCCGACCGTCCGCGTCGTCGTCCATCCCGTTGCCGCACTCGTCGTAGGGGCCCGTCCGTATCCGCGCGTCCGTCCCGGCGTCGGGCGCATCGACGCCGACGTTGTGAGAGCAGGCGGTGAACAGCAGAGCCAGGCAAGCGGGGGCCGCGGCGAGAAACCAGTCCGGGAGGATTCGGGTCATGGGCGCTCCGTAGCGTGAGAGCAGAGGACAGCCTCCAATGACCTGCGCCGCCCCAAATTATCACTCGGCCCGAATTATCACTCGGTCCGATCGAAAGGTGCGGTGGCCTCCCGCGGCGCGGGATCGTCGCCATCTTCGACGAGGCTCCGCACCCGGGAGCCGAGTGCGCTATCGGGGAAGCGCCGGTGAAAGCGGGCCGCTCGCGCGCGGGCCGCGCGGCGCCGACCCAACCGCACCAAGGCGTCGATGGCCAGCACCTCCCGCTCTTGCTCCAGGAGCCCGTGGGAGAAGCGCCGCCGGTGCTGACCGAGCAGCTCGAGGGAACGGCGCGCGTGCCCCTGGTCGAGCTCCGCCCGGGCGCGGCGGATGAGCGCGATCTCGTCGTCCGGGGTGGTTCCGACGCGGCCCGGGCTCGATACTCCGGGCCGGCGTGGAGCGGCATCCGCGGCGCGCGCCGGCGAAGAGGACACGGTCGGGCTGGCGGAGGACACGGGTGGGGCGGAGCTCGACGCGGCTGGGCCTTGGGACGCCGAGGCGTCGCTCGGTGCGGCCCCCGACGGCGCGGGGTCGGTCACCGGCCGCGTCGAGGACGCCCCGGGGTCGGTCACCGCCGGCCGCGTCGAGGGCACCGAGGCGTCGCTCGGTGCGGCCCCCGACGGCGCGGCGTCGGTCACCGGCCGGGGACTCGAGGGCATCGAGGCGTCGTGGGCCGCGGCGTCGTGGGCCGCGGGTTCGCTCCCGCGGTTCCCGAGCCACAGCCCGAGCGCCGCCAGGAGCGCCGCGCCCGCAAAAGCGAAAGGTACGAGCGGCGGCCGCGGACAAGCCGTGGGAGCTTCGGGAGCTTCGGAGCCCCCGGTGGCCCGCCGCAACGACTCCTGCAACGCCTGCCGCCGAGCCTCCGGCATCCGCTCCCGCCCCCGCAGCTCGAGCGCCCGCTTCAAGGGCGCCGGGATCGCCGGATCGTCCCTCAGCAGCTCGTCGTCGGAGTCAGGCATCGGGCGCCTCCGTGAACGCTTCGCGCACCTTCGCGCGGGCGAGGCGCAGGCGCGAGTAGCCGGTTTGAAGGGGGCAACCCATTCCCTCGACGATGGCCCGCATGGGCATCCCTTCCACCTCGTGCATGAGGAAGATGGCGCGCTGCGCCGGGCTGAGCGCCGCGACCGCCTCGTCGAGGCGCCGCAGAGCCTGACGATCGGCGGCGGTCCGCTCGGGGGTCGGCTCCTCGCTGACCGGCTGCGGCTCGAAGCCGACCGCAATCGGCGCCCGGCGGGCTTTTCGCGCGCTCGCCATCATGACACGCCACGCGATGGCCCACAGCCACGAGCGGACCGACGCGCGGGGCTCGTAGTCGGAGAGCTTGCGGTGGACCACCAGGAAGACCTCCTGGACCAGATCGTCTCGGTCACGCGCCGGCACACCGAGGTGTCCGAGCACGCGCCAGACGTAATCGACGTTCTCGGCGAAGATCTGCTCGAACTGCGGCGTGTCGGGGTCTGCACGGCTCATGCCTTCAGGTCCCACAGCGGGGCTCCGGTGGATGCCGCCGAGGGGCGGCCGTTGTCAGCGCTCCGCATACAACGCCCACCGGGAGGCCGTTTTGCGACTGTTTCGTCCGGCAGCACGGTCGCCTAGTGCCACTATCGCCTACCTCCCGCTCGTTGGCCCTGCGCGGCTCCGGCGGCGATGGCGAGCACGAGGCGGCCGCCGACGGGCGCCCCCTCGCTCACCACCGACTCGCTCCCATCGAGGCTCGTAACGGTGAACTCAGACGCGGGCAGCGGGACCGTCGCGGCGAGCTCGATGGAAAGCCCGAGGTGCGCGAAGCGTGCGGCGACCCGAAGGCCCGCGAAGACATCGACCAGGGCGGCGCGGGCGCTCCGGTTCACGGCGAAGCCGCGGCCTCGGGCGTGGACGGCGCCCGCCTCGGCCCCGGCGCAGATCTCGACGATCCAGCGCCGGGTGCGGCGGAGCCCTGGGCAGCTCGCAACGCCGACCAGCCCCCCCCAGAAGTCGACGCCGCGCCCGTCGTGCGCTTCGCGGGCGGGCAGCAGGACGGCGCCTCTCAGCTCCAGCGGGGGCAGCGGGCTCGTCTCCAGGCGCAGCGCGAGTCGGGGCGCGTAGGTGTGCGAGGGGAGCAAGCCCAGGTCGAAAGCGGCGCCCGCCCGCATCCCCACGGTGGCTCGGTCCGCTCGGGCCGAAGGGACGGCCGCATGGAAAGGGTGCTCGCTCTCGTTCGGAGCGGGCCGGGCGTCCTCGTCGGAACGCTCGCGCGGGTCCTCACCGGAGGCGGGCTCCTGAGCGTCCGCAGACAGGGTCCCGGACGGCCGCGCCGGGAGCTCGAGCCGCACGGACCGCAGGTCCAGATCCACCGCCAGCGCCAGGACGATGGGGAGCGCGCGTCGGAGCTCCTGGCAGCTCGCCGTAACCAGCTCCCGGGTGCCGACGAGCCGGCCGCCGCGTCTCATGGCGAAGCGTGCGACCAGGCGTTCGCCCCGCCTCCTGATCCGCCCCTGGATGTGGAGCTGCGCGCGCTCGGGGGCGACGAAGACACGCCGGCGGAGCTGGGCCTCGACCTCTTCCGCAAGCTCTGGGGGGCGCTCGCCGCAGGGGCCGAGCTGCCACTCCATCGCCGCCAGAGCGTGGGCGGGCTCCTGGGCGTCGCCCGGGGCGTGAGCGGCCAGCCACAGCCCCACGGCCCCTCCGATGACGCGCCGCACGCCCGCAACCCTGTCCCAGCCCCGTCCGGGCGTCAACGACGGGCCTGCGGAGGGCGGCTCTGTGACCGCTCACGCCGCCCCGCTGGCCCCGGGCCCAAGGCGTCGTAGGCTCCGCTCCGCCATGACCACCACCGCGACCCCGACCGCTCATCGAGCGCCCCCCGTTATCCCTTGCGTCGACCCCGCAACGGGCGAGCCCCTCGGCGAGGTGCCCATCACCACCCCCGAAGAGACCCGGGCCGTCATCGCGCGCGCGCGCAAAGCTCAGCGGCGCTGGGGCGAGAGCAACTTCGACACGCGGCGCTCGGTCCTTCGGCATATCCAGCGGCACGTCCTCGAGCACGCCGACGAGCTCTGCGAATGGATCGTCCGCGACTCGGGCAAGACGCGCGAGAACGCCATGCTCGGCGAGATCTGGCCCGTGAACGAGAAGATCCGCTGGACCCTCAAGCACGGCGAGAAGCACCTGCGCCCCGAGCGCGTGCCCAGCGGGCTCTTCCTGCACAAGAAAGCCACCGTCGAGTACCGGCCGCGGGGCGTGATCGGCGTGATCTGCCCTTGGAACTACCCGCTGCAGAACATCCTCGGGCCCACGATCCACGCGCTCTTCGCCGGCAACGCCGCGGTCGTGAAAGTGAGCGAGCACGTGGCGTGGTCCGCCGGCCGCTTCCAGCGCATCTTCGACGAAGCCTTCGACGCCCACGGGCTCCCGCGGGACCTCGTCCAGTGCGTGCACGGCTACGGCGAAACCGGCGCGGCCCTCGTCTCCGGCGGGGTCGACCTGATCGTGTTCACCGGCTCGATGGCCAACGGCCGCAAGGTCGTCGCCGAGAGCGCCAAGACCCTCACCCCCGTGATCGCCGAGCTCGGCGGCAAGGACGCGCTCATCGTGTGCGACGACGCGGACCTCGAACAGGCGGCGCACGCGGCGCTCAACGGCTCCTTCATCGCCGCCGGCCAAAACTGCCTGGCGGCCGAGCGAACCCTCGTGATGGACGGCATCTACGACCGCTTCGTGGCGCGGGTGACCGAGCTCGCCCGCGAGCTTCGGCAAGGCGCACCGAGCCAGGAGCAGGTGGACATCGGCGCGCTCGTCACCCCGCAGCAGCTCGAGATCGTCGAGCACCTCGTCGAAGACGCTTGCAGCAAGGGCGCCCGCGCGCTCGTTGGCGGCAAACGGGCCGAGCGACCCGGCAACTTCTTCGAGCCCACGGTGCTCGTCGACGTCACCCCCGACATGAAGATCATGCACGAGGAGACCTTCGGACCCGTGATGGTCATCTGCCGCGTTCGTGACGACGAGGACGCCGTCCGCATCGCCAACGGGACCCAGTATGGGTTGGGGCTGACGGTGCTGAGCAAGAACCGTCGCCGGGCCAAGCGCATCGCCGACGGCATCGAGACCGGCGGCGTCTCGATGAACGACTTCGGCCTGACCTACATGGCCCAGGACCTCCCCTTCGGCGGTGTCCGCGGGTCCGGCTTCGGTCGCCTCAACGGCCGCGAAGGGCTGCGGGCATGCACGAACCCCCGCGCGGTGCTCGAAGACCGCCTGCCGCTGCACTTCGCCTCCAAGGTTTTCCCGGTCGGCGAGCACGACTACGAGACCTTCCGGGGCGTCGTGCGCACCCTCTACGGCGTGGGCCTGCAGGGACGCCTGGCCGGACTGCGGGACCTCGGCCAGACCCTGCGCCGAAAGCTCTGATGCGCACCTACGACTTCATCGTCGCCGGAGGCGGATCGGCCGGCTGCGTCGTCGCCGCCGAGCTCTCGAAGAACCACGAGGTGCTGCTCCTCGAAGCCGGTCCGCACGCGGAGGCGCACCCCGAGACCCTGACCGCCGACGGCTACAAGAAGGCCTTCATCAACGACGCGCTCCTCCACGAGCGCTTCAGCGTCGCGGACCCACGCTGGGGCTCCCGCCGCCTCTTCATGGGTTCCGGCCGAGGCCTCGGCGGGAGCGGCTCGATCAACGGCATGGTCTACACCCGAGGCGCCCGCGAGGACTTCGACCAGTGGCCCGAACGCTGGCGCTGGGACGACGTGCGCGAGCCCTTCGAAGCCCTCGAAGCGGTGCTGAGGCCGCATCGGCGCGAGCCCACGGACTGGACGGAGCGCTGCATCGCGGCCGCCGAAAAGGCAGGGTTCCGACGCAAGGAAGACCTCAACGACGGCGACCTGTGCGGCGTGCTTGGCTACGAGTGGATGAGCTACGAAGGCGACCGGCGCCGCTCGTCGTTCACCGCCTTTCTGCAGCCGGCGCTCGATCGGCCCACCCTGACGGTGCAGACCGGCGCCCAGGTCGACCGCGTCGTCTTCGAGGGCACCCGCGCGGTGGGAGTACGGTGGCGCTCCGGCGGACGAGCCCACGAAGCCCGCGCGAGCCGCGAGGTGGTGCTCTGCGCAGGGACCCTCGCCACCCCTGCGATCCTCATGCGTTCGGGGGTGGGCGACGCGGCATCCTTGCGGCGCCTCGGCGCCGAGGTCGTGATCGATCAGCCGGAGGTCGGCGCCAATCTCCACGACCACCCCAACGTGCAGCTCTTCTTCAAGGGCAGGCGCGAGGTCGACTGCTCCTACCCGCAACTCTACGGGTTTCACCGGGCCGGCGATGCGCCCTCCCTCGTGCCGGGCCAGGCCGACTCCTGCTACGTGTTTTACCCCGCGCGGTCGAGCTTTCGGGAAGGCCTGATGCGCCTGCTGCCGGGCATCGCCTTGCCTCAGCGGCTCTACGACACGGGGTGGGCGCCGGCGGCGGTGCGCAAAGGCGTCGAGGTCCTCTTCCGACGCCGCGCCGTGCAGCGCTTCGTCGAGCGCATGTGGGGCATCGTGGTGATCCTCGGCAAACCCGTCAGCCGCGGGCGCCTGTGGATCGAGACGCTCGACCCCTCGGTCCAGCCCCGAATCGACCCCGGCTACTTCGACGACCCCGCCGACATGAGGACACTCCTCCGAGGGGTCGAGCTCGCCCGCGAGGTCGCGGCTGCGGAGCCTCTGGCGAGCTTCGGCAACACGGAGCTATGGCCCGGCCCACTGCACCGCAACCTCGATCGGTGGGCGCGTCAGAACGTCATGACGACCTATCACTATGCGGGCACGTGCCGTATGGGCGAGGTCGTCGACACGGAGCTGCGCGTGCGCGGCGCCGAAGGCCTCAGGGTCGCCGATGCCTCGGTGATGCCCATCACCCCCGTCGCCGCCCTCAACGCGCCAAGCATGATGATCGGCCTGCGCGCCGCGCGCTGGATGGCGTAGGCGAAAAATCGTTGCCCGGCCCGGCCTCACCGCCCAGCCAGTCTGACTTGTGGGAGAGCCGCTCACCGGGGCATCCTGGGAAGGCCGGCAAGCGGACACGGCCGGCAGATCTTGCGGAGGTGGCGATGCGTTGGGCTTGGATGGCGCTGTGCGTAGGTGGGTTGTTGGTCGGCTGCGGCAAATCGACGGAGCCGAGCGACGCCGGCCCGCTGGATGGAAGCGGCGACGCTCGCCCCTCGGAGGACGCGGCGGTCGACTCCGGCGGCGGCTCCGACAGCGGCGCCGACAGCGGCGCCGACGCCTCCTCGACGATGGACGCAGATGTCTGCGGGAACGTCGGCGAAGCCTGCTGCGACGGCGCCTGTGCGACCGGCGCGTGCGTCGCCGGTTTCTGCGTGGCCTGCGGCGATGTGGGCCAGCCCTGTTGCGCCGACGGGAGCTGCGACACCGGCGTTTGCGGCGCGGCCGGTACCTGTGAGGACGCCCCCGCTTGCGGCGCGCTCGGGGACGCATGCTGTCCGGACGGGAGCTGCGCCGAGGGCACGTGCGCCGGCGACGTCTGCGTCGACTGCGGTGGCGGCGGCGAGGCCTGCTGCCCCGATGGGAGCTGCGAGGCAGGCTTCGCGTGCAACGGCGACGTCTGCGTGGCCTGCGGTGGACCCGGTGAAGCTTGCTGCGAGCGCTCGAGCTGCGACGCAGGCGGCTGCTGCGTCGGGGGCACCTGCACCGGAGCGGGCTCGACCTGCCCCGGTATCGGGGACACCTGCATGGATGGAAGCTGCGGTGGCTGCGGCGGCATCGGTGAGGCGTGCTGCCCCTCCGGGCGCGGCCTGTGCACCGCCGCCGGCAGCGTCTGCCGCGGCGGGGACTGCGTGGCCTGCGGCGGCGGGGGCGAAGCCTGCTGCGCGGACGGAAGCTGTGACGCGGGCTTCGCGTGCGGCGCCGGTGGGGTCTGCGTGAGCTGCGGCGGCGCGGGCGAAGCCTGCTGTCCGGGCGACACCTGCGGCGACGGCCTGGCCTGCGACGCCGACGCAGGCGTCTGCCGAGCCTGCGGCGACGCGGGTGAGATCTGCTGCCCCGGCGCGACCTGCACGAGCGGTTGCTGCGACCCGGCCGCTGGGGTGTGCGTGGCCGAGGGCGGCGACTGCGGCCTCGGCGTGTGCGGAGCCGACGGAGCGTGTAGCGTCTGCGGGCTCCCGGGCACGGCGTGCTGTCCGGGCGACACCTGCGACGGTGGCGGGTGCTGCGACGGGGGCCGATGCGTCCCGTCGGGCTACGCCACGAGCGGCGGCGAGGTGTGCAGCGACGGAACGAGCGTCGCGTGCGGGGGCGACGGCGAGGCCTGCTGCGCGGACAGCGCCTGCGACGGAGGGGGTTGCTGCATCGGGGGCACCTGCGTCGCGAACGGCGGGACCTGCGGCTCGGCTTCCGGGTTCGATCTGAGCTGCACCGACGGAAGCTGCACCGGCGTGTTCGGCCCGGCCTGCGGCGGTGAAGGCGAGCCCTGCTGTCAGCTACCGGGCGCAGGGCGCTTCTGCAGCGGGGCCAACCTGGTATGCGTCAACGATCGCTTTGGCACCGGCACCTGCGAAGCCTGCGGCGCGGGGGGCGAGCGCTGCTGCGAAGGTCAGGCCTGTGGCGACGGAGGCTGCTGCGTCGATGGCATCTGCGTCGACGAGGGCGATCGTTGCGGCGACCGGCTGGGCACGTGCAGCGGCGGCGGCTGCCTGGACGGGAGCTGCGGGCTCATCGGCGGGGAGTGCTGCCCCGGCGGCATCGGCTGCAGCGCGCCCTTCGCGGTCTGCGGCGACGGGGTGTGCGTAAGCTGCGGTGGGCTTGGCGAACAGTGCTGCGGCGGCCCACGGGAAGCGGGCTGCGCGCTCCCCTATGTGTGCTCCTTCCGGGGCGGCCACACCGAATGCATCCTGCCCGACTGAGCATCTCGGCGTAAGCGGGCCGATGGGCTGGGCACTCGGCGGCTGACGGGGCATCCTCGGGCGATGCGACGAGCGTTCCTTCTCTCGTGCCTTGGTGCGCTGACTGTGCTCGCGGGCTGTGGCGACGACGCCGGACCGGATGCGGGCCTCGACGCGAGCCTCGACGCGGGGCGAGACGCCATGGCTCCAGCTGACGCCGGCCTCGACGCGGGGCCCTCCGACGGGGGCCCGTCGGACGCGGCTCTTGGACGCGACGGAGGCTCGTCCGAAGGACGCTTCTTCCCACCCGACGCCTGGATGTACCAGGACATCTCGGCAGCGCCGCTGCGCGCCGACTCGGCGGCGACGACCCGCTGGCTCGCCGACAACGGCGGTTGGGGTTTGGGCCGGATGCAGATCGACTTCTCGATCGTGGTCCTCGATGCCGACGGATCGCCGCGCCGCCCTTTCATGCCCACCGGCGATCACTTCAGCCCGGACTGCGACCGCCTGCCGGTGCCGGTGCCGGCGGCCGGCGCCGTCGAAGGCGAGGCGGGGTACCGCTGCGAGGGGGACGGCGACTGCCATCTCATCGTGGCGGACTGGGCCGCCGGCGAGCTCTTCGAGATGTGGCGCGCGAACATCGTCGGCGAGGACTTCTTCGGAGGGTGCCTCGCCCTGTGGGACATGACGCGGGTGTACCCGCCCGAGGGCCGCGGCGAGCAGTGCACGAGCGCCGACGCGGCGGGCCTGCCCATCGCGCCGCTGCTGTTCTACCCCGAGGAGGTCGCCGCCGGCGAGATCGACCACGCCATTCGATTCATCCTCCCGAACGCGCGAATGAGGGCGGGTTTCTACACGCGCCCGGCGACCCACGCCGGCGGGCCGAGGGCCGAAGCTCCCGCGCCGGTATACGGTTCCCGTTGGCGCCTGAGGGCCGACTTCGACCTCGACACCCTCCCAACGGAGGGTGCGCGGGTAGTGGCGCGCGCGATGCAGCGTTACGGCATGGTGCTCGCGGACGGCGGCAACGTGGCCCTCACCGCGGCCAGCGACCGTTTCCGATCCACTTCGTGGGATGGGCTCCTGGGCCCCCGCGATCTCGACGCGATTGAGCCCACCGACTTCGAGGTCGTGGACACGGGGCCGGACATCGAGCTGACCTACGACTGTCGCCGGACACCTCTGGTCGCGCCCTGACCGCACCGACTCCACCCTGCGTCATGTGGCGAGGGAGTCTCGCAAGTTCTCGAGGCACGATGCGCCGCACGGCGCCATTGGGACGAGCTGCCAGGCAGCCAAGCCGCGACGAAGCCGATCCTGGCGGTCAGGGCACGAGGCACAGAGCCCGCGACGCGACGTCGACACCGCCGCGCAGGTCGCGCATGACCACGATCAGCTTGACGACGAGCCCCTCGGCGGGGACCTCGACGTCGCCGACGCTCGGCGGCGTGTACAGGATCTCGCCCGTGCTGGTGGCGTCGCCCTCGATGAAGCTGAACGAGCGGTCGAGCTCGCCGGCGGTGATCAGGAGCGAGTTCTGCAGCGACTCGACGCGCATCCCAGGCTGCGGCGGGTCGCCCTCGAGGGTCGCGTAGGCCTCGCGGCTCCCTTCGGTCATGGCGATCCGAAGCGCGACGTCGTCGCCGCCCAAAGCAAAGGTAGGCAGGTCCAGGTCGGCGCAGGGGGCGGTGGGGTCGTCGGGGACCGGCGCGGTCCACGGCTCTGCGTCGAGGGTGATCTCGCCGACGCCGGGTGGATGGTTGGTCTGCGTGCCGTCGAGGTCGACGGGGTGAAGGAGCGAGACGAGCTGGCCGGTGCCTTCGCCTTCGCAGACGTTCACCGTGTCCTCGGCGTCCCTCGGATCGACGTCGGTGCGGACCACGCCCCCCATGCAGATGCCGCCGAGGACGAGGATCGCGGAGCGGTCGTAGTCGCCGGGCACCTCGATCGCAAGGGTGGGCGCATCGCTCGAAGGGTTGAGCTCCGCGGCCAGCGCGAGGGGCTCGCCGTCCGCACACAGGGGGACCCCAAAGGCGGTGGGGGCGGGCGCGCAGGCGAGCAGCACGTAGCTCGCGGGCAGCGGCGCGGCGGGAAAAGCCAGGCGCCAGCGCACCCGCACGGTCTCGCCGGGCCGTGGATTGGTGCGGTTCTCCAGGTCGCCGACAATCGACGCCTCGGCGGCGATGACCCGCGGTTTGTTCAGCCGGTAGGCCGGGTCGAGGGAATCGCTACAGGCCCCCGCCGCCACGGCGAGGAGCACGACCAGCGGCCCTTTCATAGCTCACCTCGCAGCCCGATCGCGGGGATGAGCGGGAGGCCAGTGATGGGCGTCGACTGCGAGTAGTCGTAGTTGTAGATGAGGCCTTCCTGGTTCTGCTGGTTGTAGACGTTCTGGATGTCGAGGAAGAAGGCGAGCTTCCAGCGTTCGAAGGTCCACTTCTTCTCGACGCGGAGGTCGAGGCGGTTGAACAAAGGGTTGCGGCGGCTGTTGATGCGGCCGTTGATGGGCACGTACACATCGTTGACCGCGTCGTAAACCGAACCGACGATCGGCGTGCGGGGGTTGCCGCTGACGAGCCGAAGGGTGCCGCCGACCTCCCATCCGCGCGGCAGCTTGTAGACGAAGGCGGCGGTGAAGATGTGGGTCTGGTCGAAGTCGAACAGCCGCCACTCGGTGTCTTGGTCGGGGTGGTCGCGGCGCTCGCTGCGCGAGAGGGTATAGCTCAGGTACCCGAAGTACCTGCGACCCCGAAGTGGGTCGATGCGCGCGCTCAGCTCCGCGCCGTAGATGCGGCCGATGCCCTCGTTCGTGAAAAACGGCGGTTGCCCACCCGGCACGCCCACGACGCGGTCCCAGAGGCGCTTGTAGAAGCCGTCGACGCCCACGCGGACGCCCTCGGCGACGGTCCAGTCGAAGCCTGCGCCGAAGTGCGCCGAGTGGATCCAGTCGAGGTCGGGGTTGCCGATGGTCTCGGCCGATTCCTGGAAGTCCGGAGGCTGGCTGTAGAGGCCGACGCCGAGCTTGAGCTTGAGCGACTCGGTGGCGTCGAAGGTCGTCAAGAAGCGAGGGTTGAAGGCGAAGCGGTCGATCTCGCGGGCATAGTCCGTGCGCAGCGCGAGCAGCACCTGCCACCGCTCGTGCAAGCGCAGGTCGCTCTCAACGTAGAAGCCCGGCCGAATCGTGACGCCGCGGGTGTCGACGAAGACGCGGTCATGGCTGGCGAGGGGGCCGTCGGGGCCCGAGCCTTCGCCCTGTCGGGGCGGAGGACCCTGATACTCGAGGTTGAAAGGGATGAGGAAGATGTCGGCGCCGGCGATGAGCCGGACGCGATCGTTGGGTCGGTGGCGCAGCTCCGCGCGCCCGTAGAGCTGGTTGAAGCGGGCGTTGAAACCGATCTGGTCGCCGAGGCCAAAGCGCAGGTAGATGGGCCCACCCTCGAGGTCGAGATCGAGCTCCGTGCGCGGGTCGACTTGTCGATCGTAGGCGATCTGGATGTTGTTGAAGCGAGTCCGCAAATCGACATTGCCGCGGACGGCGGGGTCTTCTCCGAAGGAGTCGGGGATGAGGACCTTGAAGCGATCCGAGGCGCCGTAGACGAGCAGGCGGAAGCGGTCCCGGTCCGTCGGGCGCCAGGTCGTGAAGGCCTGGTAGTCGTAATAGACGGGGGCGGCGACGACGTTGAAGGTGTCCTCGGGGACGATCTTGGTGAAGACGACGTCGATGAGCGAGCGCCGCAGCGCGAGGGCTTGCGAGGCATGCTCGCCGAGTGGGAATTCGAGCAGCAACGAGGTGTCGATGACGCCGAACTCGAGGACGCCATGGACAGCGCGGTCTTCGTAGATGCTCAGCGGGTCGCGGGTGCCGACCTCGACGATGCCGCCGGTGCGGCGGCCGTAGCGGCTGGAAAAATTGCCCGGGAAGAAGTCGATGCGCTCGAGGAGCCTCGAGTTGATGACGCTGGTGAGGCCCCCGAAGTGGTAGAGGAGCGGGATCGGCACACCTTCGAGGAGCGCCTCCGAGTCGCCGGGCGCGGAACCACGGATGATGAGCGAGCCGCTGCCGAAGGGCGGGCGGGCGACGCCGGGCATCAGCTCGATGGCGCGCAGGGCGTCGCCGCGGGTGCCTGGGATACGCGTGAGAGCCTCCCGGGCGATGGTGCGGCGAACGACCTCGCGGGGCGGCGGATCGATCACGGCCACGGCGCCGAAGGCGTTGGCGTCGTCCTCTTCTTCGAGGATGCGCAGCCGATAGGTTACCGCCGTGACCTCGTCGGGGGCGACCGTCTCGGTCTGTGTCACGCTGCCGTACTCCTCCGCGTCGACACGCACCGTGTAGGTCCCCGGCGGTAGCTCGTCGACGCGGAAGGTCCCGTCCTCGCCGGTTATCACGCGCCGCGCGAAGCTCTCGTCCTCGTTGGCGACGACCACCTCGACCCTCGACAGCGGCCGGCCGTCGTCCATGGCCAGCACACGACCCTCCAACCGACCCGGGGGCGGCGGCTGCTCCTGGGGCTCGGGCATGGGCTCGGGGTCGGGGCGGCGCAGCTCGAAGACATAGCGGTAGCGGATCCGCACCGGGACCGGCTCCCCATCGCGGCGCGCGGGCTCGAACACGAAGCGGCGCGCGGCGTCGAGGGCGGCTTCGTCGAAACCGTGGCCTGCGGGGCGGACGATCCGCGCATCGGTCACGCGCCCGTCGGCGCCGATGGTCAGCTCGAGCTCGACCGTCGCGGCTCGCTCCTGTGCTTCCGCCTGCGGCGGGTAGTCCGCTTCCACGAACTCGCGTAGCGCGGGGGGCGTGATGCGAGGCCCGGCGGCGGCGGCGTCCCGGTCGTCGGCGGCGGCGTCGTGCCGGTCGTCCGCGTCGTGCCGGTCGTCGGTGACGCCATCGGGAAAGCCGTCGTCCCGCTGGGCGCCGACGGAGGAAGCGAGGAGCCACAGCGTAAAGGCTCCAAAGGGCGAGATGCGGCGGCGCACGGAGGCATCTTAGGCCGGTTTGTGGCCGGAGCCATCCTGGACGCTTCGCTGGGTCCCTCGACGACCCAGGGGTGCTACAAGGGATCGGTGAAGATCCCCAAACGAACGGGCCTCTGCCTCGCCGGTGGAGGCATCACCGGGGCCATGTACGAGGTCGGCGTCTTGGCGGCCCTCGAGGACGCCATCGAGGACTTCCGGGTCTCGGACTTCGACGTCTTCGTCGGGGCCGCGTCCGGCGCCGCCGTCGCCACAGGGCTGGCCGGCGGCATCTCCGCGCAGCGCATGTACCGCGCGCTGCTCGACCCGGCCGACGACTTCTTCCCGCTCCAGCGCCAGCACCTGATGCGCATCGATCTTCGAGAGATCCAGCGCATGTTCTCGACCTCGGTGCAGGCGCTGCGCCGGATCGCCGGCAACGCTGTGGCCGCTCCGCTGGGACTCGACGTGTGGGGCGAGATCGACCGCTTCTTCGACTCCTTGCCCGCGGGCCTGTTTACTCTGGACGCCTTCGAGCAGTTCTTCTTCGAGGTGATGACCCGCCGCGGCATTCCGAAGACCTTCGCCGAGATGCCCGCGAAGCTCCTGCTGGTCGCCAACGACCTCGACCTCGGCGAACGCGTGGTCTTCGGTGTGGGCGGTGACCTCGAGCACGTACCCGTGGCCAAAGCGGTCGTGGCCTCGATGGCTTCGCCGCTCTTGTTTGCGCCGGTTCGCATCGACGGGCGCGACTTCATCGCCGGTGGCCTCGGCGAGGCCGGGCACGTGGACGTGGCCGTCGAGCACGAATGCGAGATGGTGATCGTGATCAACCCGATGGTTCCGGTGCGGACCGATCCTCTCGAGCGCGCCGTACCGACCGGGCACGGCCCGATGAAGCGCGTGCGCGACAAAGGGATGCTCTGGGTCTACAGCCAGGCCTGGCGGATCCAGACCGAGGCGCGGCTGCAAAAAGGTCTCGCGCTCTACCGCAGCGAGCACCCCGAGGTCGACGTGCACCTGATCGAACCACGGAAGGACGACGCGACGATGTTCATGTATTCGCCGATGAACTTCGCCGCGCGCCGCGCGATCCTCGAAGAAGGTTACCGGGCAACCCGCGAAGAACTAAGAGACGAACGCTCGCCGATGCGGCGCTCTTTGGAGGCCCTCGGTTTCGCCGTCCGCGGCTGACATCCCCCGACCCCTCTCCGCTCAGCGGTCGTCCGGCGCGCGGGACCGGGCCACGGTCGCCAGGCCCCAAACCGAGAGGGCCGCGATGGCGCTGCCGCCCACGAGCCAGATCGGCGGGACGTGTCCGATGCCTTCGCCCACGACGTTGACGCCTTCGATGGGCACCAGGGCGGCAGGCAGCAGCCACGGCAGGGCGTTCGTCGCCGCGTGCATTGCGATGCACAGGAGCACCGAGCCGGTACCGATCCTCAGCGCGCCGAGCACGAGCCCCGCCGCGAAGGCGTAGACCATGGCGGTCGGGCGCCCGTGCACGAGGGCGAAGAGCAGCGCACTGACGACGAGCCCGGCGACCCTGCCGTGCGCCCGGAGGAGCGAAGGCAGGAGCACCCCGCGAAAGAGCAGCTCTTCGGTGAGGGGCGCCACGACGAGCGTGGCGAAGGCGACGGCAAAGCTCTGCCCGAGACCCGAAGGGGACTGCAGCAGCTCACGCACGAATGCGTCGTGGAGCTCGTCACGACCGAGGAGCTCGGCGGTAGCTGCGGCGAGCTCCGCGTAGGGAAACTGCAGCGCCGCACCGGCGACGAGGGCGTACACCACGAGCCGCGTCGGTTCCGGCCGCAGGGCGACCACCGCCTCGGCCTCGCGGGCAGCCCACACGAAGGCGAAGCCGAAGCCGAGCAACTGACTCACGCCGAGACAGAGCGGGTCCCGTCCTACCCGAGCCGCCGCGTCGATCCAACCCACGCCGCCCAGCAGAGCGTAAAGGCCAGCGAGGGCGGCCTGGACGCCCATGCTCCCGAAGACCGCGACGAGGACGAAGGCCGTCGCCTGCCACCACCTCAGCGGCTTCACCAAGGGACCCATAGCATGGCGCAAGAGAGTCGGGAGCAAGGCGCCCAAAGCCATGGAAAGAAAAGGGGCGCCGGGGCGTTGCTGCTATGCTGCCGTCCCGCGCATCGCTCCAGCCATCGCGTCTTGTCCATGCACCTTCGCCGTCTTTTCCTCCTCTCCTTTGGTGCCACGGCGCTGCTCGCTTGCGGCGCAGGCCGCCGCGCCCAGGGCACCACCACCGCGTTGCAGGTCGAGCTACCCGAACGCGTCACCGACGCCAACGCGCCGGAGATGCGCCGGCTCTATGTCTCGCTGCGGCCCGACGAGCCTGCGCGCGGCGTGCTGCGCGAGAAGCTCTTGCGCCACATCGACGCGGACACCGACGCCGTCCTGGAAGCAGGGGACTACGAGCCCCTCGTCGCCCACTTCGGGCGGATGACCTCCTTGCTCGAGCCGGACGACTTCGGTGCCCCGCTGCCCGCGCCCATCGGCCGGGTGGCGCGCGCACTCGTCGAGGCCGGCTCGAGGCGCGGCGACGAGGCGCGGGTACTGGCCGCGCTCCGGGTGCTCCGCGGCATCGAAGACGACGAGGAGCTCCAAGAGCAGTACAACGAGGTCGTCGCCTGGGGCCGTGACGCCCGCGCGCAGCTCCCGAATGGCTTCGAACGCTACACGGGTTTGCTCCGGGTCTGGGACGAGCACGCGCGGCTCTCACCGGCCCCCGAGGTGCTCCAGACCCTCGCGCAGCTCCACGTCGAGCGGCGCGACTCGGTGCTTGAAGCCTTCCATGGCGGACCGGAAGCGCTGCTCCGCATGGGCCCGATGACGACGCAGGTGATGCGCCTGGCGCCCCTCGACGTGGCCGCGGTCTACTTGCGCTTCGGCGACGTCGCTTCGGCCATCACGCACCTGCGGGCGATGGCCGACGGGGCCGAGACGAGCCTGCGCTTGCTGGAGCTCCTCGACCAGGCCCGGCGTGACGACGCCGAGGGCGCGGACGCTTTGGCGGAGCTCGGGGAGGCCTACCGGGAGGCGCGCCCGGACGCGGGCTTCGGCATCTGTCGCGCGGGGCTTCGGCGCTTCCCCCGCGATCACCGCTTCCTCGTCTGCCTTGCTCGTATCGCGGTGGAAGTCGGACACGTCGACGACGCGACCGCCTGGTATGTGGCCGCCATCGACCGACAGCCCGAGCTCCGCGGCCTTTACGACGAGGCGCTCCAGCAAATCGACGAGTTCCTCGCTCGGGAGGTCTTCCAGCAGGACGCCCGGCCGGCCCGCGCCCTGGCGCATCGTGCCAAGCAGCTCCTCGAGGAGCGCAAGCGCCGATTCCCCGGTGTGGCGCCGCCCGTGCCCGAAGGCCGCATCGAGCTCCTGGTGGGACTCGCCGAGATGTACGCCGGCAACGCCGCGGAGGCCAAGGCGCACCTGGAGGCGTCCCTGGCGTCCGAGGAGAGCAGCCAGGCGTTGATCGAGCTCGGCATCCTCGAAGAGCGGGCCGGCAGCCCCGAGCAGGCGGTACGCTACTACCGGCGGGCGCTCGATCGCACGCCCAACGACAACCCCGCCGACCAGATTCGGCGCGCCCACATCCTCGAACACCTCGGGGACGCCTTCGCCGCCGCGGGCAACGCCGCCCAGGCCGAGCGCATGTACCGGCAGAGCTTGCGGCTGTGGGACGCGCTGCTGGGCGAGGCCCCCGAAGGAGCCGACATCGGCCGGATGGCGCTGCGCCGGGGGATCGTCCTCGATCGCCTGGGCCAAAGGGAGAACGCCTTGGCTGCCTTCCGTCAGGCGATGACCACCGCCCCGCAGTCGCGCGAGATCTACGCCTCGATCTTGGCGCACCTGGTTCCTGCCGAACCGACGGATCTTGCCTTTGCTCAGGAGGTCTTCCGTCGCTCCCAGCGGCAGCTCACCCTCGACCCCGAGTGGAAGGTCTACTTCGCGCTCTGGGTGAAAATCGTGGCGGCCCGCGCCGGCGGCGCCCCGGACGAAGACGTCCTGACGACCCTGCGCGAGCAGACCGAAACGAGCGGTTGGAGCGGCAAGCTCGCGCGTTTCGGCGTCGGCGATCTTCCCTACAGCGAGCTCTTGCGGGCGGCGCAGACGCCAGGCGAGGAGGTCGAGGCGCACTTTTACGAAGGCGCTCGGCGCATCGAAGCGGGCGACCGGGACGGTGCGCGAGCACTCTTCGAACGCGTGCTCCAGACGCAAATGATCGAGTTCTACGAGTACACGATGGCTCGCTCGCTCCTCGCGCAGTAGCGGCTCCGGAGGCAGGACATGCACAAGCGCAAGCTCGGCCACACCGCCATCGAGCTGACGGAAATCGCCCTGGGGACCTGGGGCCTCGGCGGCGCCTACGGTCGCCAGGACGAACGCGTGGCGCGCGCGACCCTGGAGGCGGCCCTCGAGGCAGGGGTGACGACCTTCGACCTCTCGCCCTTGTGGGGCGAAGGAAAGGTCGAGGGTTGGGTCGGCGAAGCGATCGAGGGTCAGCGAGACGGCACCCAGCTCGTCCTTCGCTCGGGCGCCGTGGTCACGGGGGACCGGGTCGCGCACCGCTTCGACCCTCCGTCGCTTCGGGCGGATCTCGAGGGTTCCCTCACTCGGCTGAAGACCGACCGCGTCGAAGTGTGGTTGCTACACGAACCGGGACCCGGCGCCCTCGAGCCGCCCCAGGGCGACGACGCCGTCGGGGAGCGGGAGGACCTCTACGCCTTTTGCCAGGGCTTGGTCGACGAAGGCGTGGTGGGCGCCTGGGGCCTCTCGTCGGCGCGTCCGGACGCCATCCGACTGGCGCTGGAGCGCGGCGCCAAAGCGGTCTGCATGCCCTACAACCTTCTCCATCGCGACGAGCTGCACGGTCTGCAAAGCGAGATCGCGGCGGCGGGCGCAGGGGTGCTGGCACGCTCGCCGCTGCTGCATGGGCTGCTCACCGCGCGTTGGACCGAATACCGGCAGTTTGCGAGCGACGATCACCGGCAGGCCCGTTGGACCCAGGAGGCGTTGCGCAAGCGGCTCCGTCACGTCGCGGCCCTGCGCTACCTCGTGCACGACGACGTCCCGAACATGGCCACGGCCGCGGTGCGCTTCGTGCTGAACTCCCCGGTGGTGACGAGCTGTCTGCTGGGCGCGCGGAGGCCGCTACAGATCGCCGACGCCGCGGCCATGGCCGGCGAACCTCCCTACCTCGATGGCGAC
>JALVDI010000666.1 GCA_027009115.1 Polyangiaceae bacterium
CTCATCCCGAAGGGCAAGCACCTGACAGTCCGTGAGTATGATCGCGTCCGCGCCGGCGAGCCGCTGATGGATGGAGCTCCGAACCCGCACGACATCCTCAAGGTGAAGGGTGAGAAGGAGCTCGCGAGCTGGCTGGTCGACGAGATCCAGCAGGTTTACCGGCTTCAGGGCGTGACCATCAACGACAAGCACATCGAGGTCATCGTCCGGCAGATGCTCCAGCGTGTGCGGGTGACGGCTCCGGGCGACACGAAGTTCCTTCCGGACCAGCAGGTCGAGAAGGCGCGCTTCGCCAAGGAGAACGAGCGGGTCATCGCAAAGGGAGGGCAGCCTGCGGTCGCCGAGCCGCTTCTTCTTGGCATCACCAAGGCCAGCCTCAGTACCGAGTCGTTCCTCAGTGCATCGAGCTTCCAGGAGACGACCAAGGTGCTGACCCAGGCGAGCCTCGAGGGGAAGATCGACTATCTCCGCGGTCTAAAGGAGAACGTGCTCATGGGCCGCTTGCTGCCTGCGGGCACGGGTCTGGCCGCCTACGAGCGGCTCGAGATGGTTGTCGACGATAGCGCCGACACCACGAAGGAGGCGCAGGAGTCGCTCGCTGCGGCCGGCGAGTGAACCGCTAGGGTGCGGCACACCGAACGAGACCAGGGGCGGCGCGCTCTCCTTCGGGGCGCGCCGTCGCGCTGTGGCACCTGCTCGCCGAGGAGATGATACGCTCCGGTGGGGGACATGTGTCGGTAAAGAAAACCCTAGAGCTGCTTCGTCGCTCCCCGGAAGAGCATCCGTCGCCTGGCGACGATGTCGGGGGCCGAGCCACCATCGTCGGCGTGACTGATCGCGGGTGCGTGCGGGAGCGCAACGAAGATCAGTTCGTGGTCGCGCGGCTTGAGCGCACCATCGAGATCGAGAGCTGCGGTTTTCCCGCGAGCAACGGGATGAGGCATACCGATCGGCCCGCGGGCCGGCTCATGATGGTCGCCGACGGCATGGGCGGTCAGGTGCGCGGCGACGTCGCGAGCGCTGTGGTCGTGGATGCGATGCTCCAATACGCAGTGTCGATGATGCCGTGGCTGCGCATGAGCACGGCGGCCGACGAGCAAGCCCTCGCAGACGGACTGACCGGCGCTGTCGGGCGCTCCCAGGAGCGGATGCTCGAAGTAGCTCAGCGCAAAGGGTTCGTCGGGGACATGGGGAGCACGCTGACCCTCGGTTATGTGATGTGGCCGATTCTTTACTTGGTCCACGTCGGCGACAGTCGGGCGTACCTTTTTCGTCAGGGGCAGCTGTTTCGTCTGACGCGCGACCACAATTTGGCCAGTGAGATGGTCACGATGAAGGTGATGACGGAGGAGGAGGCGCGCGCCTCGCGCTTCGCGAGCGTACTGACCAACTCCGTGAGCACCACCGGCGAGCAAGCCCAGGTCGAACTGCACCAGGTGGAACTGCAGAATGACGACCTGGTCCTGCTTTGCACCGACGGCCTCTACGGCGAGATCAGTGACGACGTGATCAAGAGTCGATTGATGCACGTCACCGCCGCGGACTTGGTCGGACCGTGTGCGCACGCCCTCGTCG
>JALVDI010000667.1 GCA_027009115.1 Polyangiaceae bacterium
GGCAAGCTGTCCGTTGCGGGTGACCAGGCTGAACAGCACCGAATCGGGCCGGATTTCTTCGGGCGCGGCGCGGGTCACCCCGTCGAGTCCGGCCAGATAGCGAATGACCCGGGTGTACTCGGGCAGACCGGGGATGCCCAGCACGCGGACCCGCACCACGCCGGGCTGGCTGGCCTCGGCGGCCTGGGCGTAACGTTCGGCCAGCAGCATGGTGCTGCCGGCGATGCCCTGCCCGAAGACCGAAGCCAGGCTGGTGCCCTCGCCCTCCCAGTCGTCGCGCCGCCCCTCGGTGTAGAGCGTCCAGCGACTGCGCCAGCGATGGCGGGAAATCCTGTCGATGCGGCCCACCAGCACCGCCCGGGACTGGTAGCGCTGCGAGGCATCGAGGATGCGATCCTCGAAATTGCCCCAGATGTCGGCCACCGTGAGCCGGGCCCGATCGGTCAGATCGTACAGTGGCAGTCGCAGCGGCAGGCCGCGCCGGGCCGCTTCCGCCATGATCGGCTCGCGCAGCTGTGCCGGGCTGTCGCCGGTGAGCAGCTTGCGGCCGCGCCGGTCCCTGACCACCACCCAGGCCAGAACGTCGGGGCGGTTGCGTCCCCACACCGGCAGACGACTTTCCCGCAGGACCTTGTTCACCGCTTCCGGATCGAAGTCCACCTGCAGCACCAGCCGGCGCTGGCCGTCGATTTCCCGGGTCTCGTACCGGTATCGCTGGACATAACGGGTCGGCAGGGCCAGGGCCGTTTCCACGCCCGGCTCCATGAGGGTCAGCAGATCCCGCCCGGAGACCCGCATGAGCACCTCGCGCAAGGCGTCGGTCAGGGCGCGGGTCCGGGTATCCCGCTCCTGATCGGGTACCGGGATGGTGGCGGCATACAGACCCTGGACCACTTCGGCCCGTGCGGGCGACAGCGGCAACAGGAGCAGGACAGATAGCAGGAGTAGCAGGCGCAGACGCATGTCGTTTCCGGAATTTCCCTGGACTGGGCGCACAAGGGACGCCACGAACGGTCTGTCGTTTCGCCCGGGTGCGCGAATTGATACAATCGCGGGCGCTATTATGCACCGTTTGCCGTGGAAAAAGGTGCGTTTCTTCCCATCCCGACATCTCCAGGAGTCCGCGTGTCCGCATCCCGAGGCGACGATCCTTCCTCCCCTTCCCTGAGCTATCGCGACGCCGGCGTGGACATCGATGCCGGCAATGCGCTGGTCGAACGCATCAAGCCGCTGGCCGCCGCCACCCGCCGACCGGGGGTGCTGGCCGGTCTCGGCGGCTTCGGCGCCCTGTTCGAAATCCCGGAGGGCTATCGCCAGCCCGTGCTGGTGGCGGGGAC
Organism: Polyangiaceae bacterium; assembly: GCA_027009115.1. Taxonomy (GTDB): domain Bacteria; phylum Myxococcota_A; class Polyangia; order Polyangiales; family Houyiibacteriaceae; genus JALVDI01. The sequence continues at coordinate 1,338 of JALVDI010000667.1, forward strand.
CGACGGCGTGGGCACCAAGCTGCGGCTGGCGCTGGAGCTGCACCGTCATGACACCATCGGCATCGATCTGGTGGCCATGTGCGTCAACGATCTGATCGTGCAGGGTGCCGAGCCGCTGTTCTTTCTCGACTACTACGCCACCGGCCATCTCGACGTGGACATCGCCACCGACGTGGTCAAGGGCATCGCCGAGGGCTGCCGCCAGGCCGGCGCGGCCCTGATCGGCGGCGAG
>JALVDI010000668.1 GCA_027009115.1 Polyangiaceae bacterium
CCCCACCAATGGTGCCGAACGCACTTGCTTTCTGACGCGGTACGACACGGGGGGCGGAACGTGCGCGATTCCATGCGACTCGGACCCCGACTGCCCAGGCGACATGCGCTGCGTGATCCCCGACATCCTGTGGGACACTTGGGGCGTTGTCAGCTATACGACCGCGATCTGTGCGCGCGTCGCGCCCGCCTCTCCGTCGGCCGACGGTGGCTCTCCGGCAGCCGACGTTGGTTCTCCGGGGACCGACGGAGGCGCATAGTGCGGGGGGCAGGGTAACGAGGAGATCGTGAAGATTCTCGAGGCGCGCGTAGGAGCGTACTTGTGGCCGCGAGGCGCGCGGAGAGGTCTAGGGGCGAGCTACCCTTCGCCGCCCGGACGGGTCGGCTTCACTTGCCCCGCCGGAAACCCGATCCGTAGCGGCCGGCGACGAACCCCGCGGCCCCAGCACCGCGCGCAGCGGGTGCGGCGATGGCCCGCTCCGTCTTGGCGGCGAAAGGATCGATCCCCGCGACGTTCATGTAAACGTAGCCGCCGACGACAGCGGCCCCGAACAGCAGGTAGAGCAGCTCCTTCATGGCCCCTGGCTCGCGGTGCAGGACATCCCCCGCGACGATACCCGAAGAGCGGGCGCCGGGCACCTTGAACTCGCGCCTCGGGCCGTCATGGTTGGCCCATGGGCTACCCGCGCACTCGTTTCGCGCGCTGGCGCTACGCGCTGAAGCCGGCGAGCTGGCCCAAGCTCTTCGTCCCCGCCACGGTCGGGCAGGCCCTGGGCGTCGTGCAGCTCGGGCGGGTCGACCTGGCGGCGGCCCTCGTCGGTTTCGCTCTGACGTTTCTGTTGCTCGCGTTCATCGTGCTCCTCAACGACTGGGCCGACCGCGAGGTGGACGCCCTCAAGCGTCGCCGGTTTCCCGACGGGTGCAGCCCCAAGACGATCCCCGACGGCATCCTCCCGGCCCGGGCCGTCCTGGGCGGCGGTCTGGCCGCCGGGGCCCTGGCCCTGAGCCTCGCCGCGTTCGCGCAAGGGTGGCTGAACCGACCGCTGCTGCTCGGAGCGGTCGCCGGTTGTCTGCTCCTCTTCGCGGGGTACTCGCTGCCGCCCCTGCGCCTGAACTACCGCGGGGGAGGCGAGCTCCTGGAGATGCTCGGCGTCGGCGGCGCGCTTCCCTGGACCATGGCCTACGTTCAGGGCGGGCTCGGCGTCGAGGGTTATCTGTGGCTTCCCCGCGCCGGGGCCGTGCTGCCTGGCCTGATGCTCTTGGCGCTCGCGAGCGCCGTGGCCAGCGGCCTGAGCGACGAGGTGAGCGACCGGGAAGGAGGCAAGACCACGCTGGCGACCTCCCTCGGCAACGCCTTCGCCCGGCGACTGACGGAGCTATCCGTCGCCCTCGGTGCGCTCGCGTGGATCGTGGCCGGGCTGGTCTCCTCGGAGGTGCCCGCCGTCGTCGCGGTCGTGGCGGCGGCGGTCGTGCTCTACCGGCTGCGTCGGGTCGTGGCCCTGAGTGCGGCGGCGGTCACCAACGCCTTCCGGGCTCAGGCGGCCTACAAGGCGGCGCTGCACGCCGCGATCTGGGACGGCGGGCGAGCGTTGGCGCTGCTCCTCGTCCTTCATCGACTCTGGCTGGCGACCGCTTCATGACGCCGCCGGAGACGAGGGAGGGGCGCGTCCGCGAGCTGCTCTCCACGCTCGACGACACCCTCGATGCCGCCGCGTGCCGGGGTACGTTGGCGCCGGGGCGCCAAGCGCCGACGACCCTGCTCGCCCTCTACGACGCTCACGCGCCGCAGCTCTCGCCGGAGGTACGCCTTCACTTCGGTCGCGGGTTGTGGCGCGTGGCGCGCGCCCAGCTCGATGCTTTCCCCGGCAACCTCTTTTGGGACTTCGACGCCCTCGCCGCGCGGGTCGCCGACCTTGGCCGGCGTTGCGGCCCCCAGAGCGTCACCGAACGGACTGCGCTCGTGGCCGCCATCCAGCACCTCTTCGGTCGGAAGACGCCGATTCGTTTTCGCTACGTGCACGACTTCATGTACGGCTTCGATTGGGCCAAGTGGGTCCGTCGTGCGCCCGCGGAGCGCGCCGCGATCGGGCCCTTCGACGAGGCCTTTCTGCGGCAGTTGTGGCGTCGTGGCCACGAGCTCCTCGCGCTCATCGCTGCTGACGACGCCAAGTACCCCCGCCTGCGCGACGACCGCCCGCGAAACCCCTTCGGCTTCAGCCGCGAACCCGAGGACGAGGCGCGCCTCTTTCGCGACCTGGCCGCCCGCGGGCTGCTCCCCGTCGCAGCTTGGGAGGGCGCGCCGAGGGCCTCTTGGGACCGCCCTTTTTACGAGCTGCGGGCCGAGCGGGCCGCGGCGCTCAGCCGGGGACGCTGAGCCTGCCCCGACCTGGCACGTTCCGCGTTTCATCCTCGCGCCCGAGATGTTCGCGACACGGTCGCTTGGGTCGTTCGCAATCGCTCATCGACCCGTTTACGGAATCAGCGACGGGACCTGGCGTTCGTCCCATCGCGATGGGTCTGCCGGCCCGGAGAAAATCCGGCGCCGCACGGCTCCGCGGCCGTTCTCAGCCGCTCTTCTTGGGGCCGTCGCGGCGCGGGCGACGGTTGCAGGCGAGGACGCGCTTGCGCAGACGGATGGCATCCGGCGTGATCTCGACAAGCTCGTCCTGGTCGATCCACTCCAGCGCCGACTCGATGGTGAGGGGCCGGGGCGGGGTGAGGATGACGTTCTCGTCCTTGCCGGCGGCGCGGATGTTCGTGAGCTTCTTTTCGCGCACGGCGTTGACGTCGAGGTCGTTGGGGCGGTTGTGTTCGCCGATGATCATCCCCTCGTAGACCTCGATGCCCGGTCCGACGAAGAGCTCGCCTCGGGGCTGGAGGTTGAACAGAGCGTAGGGCGTCGTCTTGCCCTTGCGGTCGCTGACGATGGCGCCGTTCTTCCGCCGGAGCATCGGGCCCATCGAGGGCTCCCAGCTGTCGAAGAGCGTGTTGAGCAGACCCGATCCGCGCGAGAGGGTGAGGAAGAGGGAACGGAAGCCGATGAGGCCGCGGGACGGCACACGGAACTCGGCACGCGCCCGCCCGAAGCCGAGGTTGTGCATGCCGACCATCTGGCCTTTGCGCTCGCCGAGGGCCTGGGTGATCGCGCCGACGTGCTCTTCGGCGACGTCGATGACGACCCGCTCCCAGGGCTCGTGCTTGACGCCGTCGATCTCTTTGACGACGACCTCGGGCATGGCCATGGCCATCTCGTAGCCTTCGCGCCGCATCGTCTCGGCCAGGATCGTGAGCATCAGCTCGCCGCGGCCGTAGACGTCGAAGGCTTCGGTGTCGTCCGTCTCCTCGACCCGAAGCGCGATGTTGCGGTCGGCCTCCTTGAAGAGCCGGTCGCGGACGTGTCGGGACGTGACGTACTTGCCGCTCCGACCCGCGAAGGGCGAGGTGTTTACCAGGAATCGGACCTTGATCGTCGGTTCCTCGACGGAGATCCGCGGAAGCGCGATCGGCTCCGAAGGGTCCGCGAGGGTGTCGCCGATGGTCACCTCGTCGATGCCGCTGACGGCCACGATGTCGCCGGCCTCCGCCGCCTCGATGCGCACCCGCTCCAGCTGCTCGAAGCCCCAAAGCGTGCCGATCTCGTGCTCGCTGCGTCCTTCCTTGCCGAGGAGGGTCACCCGCTGCCGCTGCGAGACGCGACCGCCCCAGATGCGACCGATGGCGAGCTTGCCGACGTAATCGTCGTGGATGGTGTTGTGCACCAAGATTTGGAGCGGCGCGTCGGGGTTTTGCGTCGGCGCCGGCACGCGCTCGACGATCGTCTCGAAGAGCGGCAGCAAATCGCGGTTCTCGTCGTCGAGGGAGCGGCGCGCGATGCCTTCTTTGCCGATGGCGTAAATGGTTGGGAAGTCGGCCTGCGCGTCGCTGGCGCCGAGATCGCAGAAGAGGTCGAAGACCTCGTCGAGGGTCTCGGTGGGCCGCGCGTCCTTGCGGTCGATCTTGTTGATCACCACGACGATGGGCATCCCCAGCTCGATCGCCTTGCCGAGGACGAAGCGGGTCTGGGGAAGGGGGCCCTCGGCGGCATCGACCAGCAACAGGGCGCCGTCGGCCATGCGCAGCGTCCGCTCGACCTCGCCCCCGAAGTCGGCGTGCCCTGGGGTGTCGATGATGTTGATCTTGTGGCCCTGCCAGGTGACCGAGGCGTGCTTGGCGAGGATCGTGATCCCGCGCTCCCGCTCGAGGTCACCGGTGTCGAGGACGCGGTCGGGCGCGACCTCGTCGGCCCGGAAGACCCCGGTCTGGCGCAGCATGGCGTCGACGAGGGTGGTCTTGCCGTGATCGACGTGCGCGATGATCGCGATGTTGCGCAGGTTTTCCCGGGGGATAGGCTTCATTTGCGGCGCCTCCTAGCACGTCCGGTCGAGCGAGGCCCGTCCTGTGTCGTCGGCGTGTCGTCGTTGACAGCGCCATGAGGCCGTCCTGGCGATCCGGGCGGCAGCTCTACTCGGTGATGAGGACGCGGCTGGCGCGGAAGGGCGTCTCGCGGGTCGAGACGCCGTGCCAACCGTCGGGGACACGGGGCCAGGTCTCCAGAAAGAGCCGGTGTGCGTCGGCGGGCGCGAGGTTCACGCACCCGTGGCTGCGCTGCAGCCCGAAGCGGTGGTGCCAGAACGCGGCGTGGAGGGCGAAGCTCCCTTCGAAGTACTGGGTCCACGGCACGTCCTGGATGCGGTAGCTGTCCTCGCCGGCGTCCGGGCCGAGGTTTGCCATCGTGTCGGTGACCATCTTCTTGTGGATGCGAAAGACGCCGGTGGGCGTGGCGTGGCTCGGAAGACCGGAGCTGACGAGGGTCGCGTACACCGGTTCGCGTCCGCGGTAGGCGACCAGCGTCTGGGAGCTGAGGTCCACGTGGATCCAGGGCTCGTCTTCTTCGACTTCGAAGGGTGGTTCGATCTTCTCGGCGACGCCCACGAACCAGTCGCGCAGCCAGCGCTCCCCCTCCCAGTCGTCGCTCTGCAGCCGATGGTAGAAGTCGTCGCCCACCCGGACCCGCTCGCGCCAGAGATTCGTAATCACCGTCTGCCGCGGGAGGATCGCCAGCTCCATATCCCGGACGAAGCGGTGCTCTCCGTCGCGGACGCGGTGGATCCGCGGGTGCGAGTCCCGCAGGGTCCAGGCGATCGGGAGCTGGACTTCGTCTCCGAGCTCGAAGCCGTGGAACTCGCTGCCTCGCCGTGCCTCGAGCTGTGCGAGCTTGACGAAACCGCCGCTCGGGGTGCGGACGAAGCGTCGTTGGGCGCGCTGTCGTACGTCCGTGCCGGCGATGAAGAAGCCGCGGTGGAGGAAGCGCGCGACGCCGGGGGGGTTGCGCGGTTCGCCCGGAAGCTCCCCGTCGAGCATCCGCGCGGCCCGGCGCTCGTTCTGTTCGAGGAGCTCCAGATAGCGCGCCGCGAATTCGGCCGCCGCCCGTTGCGTCTCGCGGGAGGGGAGCTGATGGTACTCCGGCGTCATCGGCTCCTTCACGTAGTAGTAGTCGTAGGGGAGCGGCTCCTGCCGGCGGGCCGGCGGCACCGGCGGCTCCTCGGGGGGCGGCGGTTGGGGACCGACCTCGACGCCCTGCCCGACGCAGACCCACCCGTGGGGCGCGACGCGGTACCATCCCGAGCTGCAGGTGCGCGTGCGTTCGACCGCGAGCGCCAGCCGCACCCGCTCACCCCAGCGGAGCCAGCCGATGGCGTCGGCGTCGGGCCGTGGCTCGCGGCGGATCACGATCTGCGGCCGCTGGACGAGGCCATGCAGGGGGAACTCGCGGTCCAGCGCCTGGGCGAGGGCTTGACGGGTCGCTTCCGTGCTCGACGCCTCGCTGACGCCCTCCAGGGCCGCCACGCTCTCGTTCCTCTCGACGGTCGGGGTCCGCTCGCCGCCCTGGGGGCAAGCCCGCCTGCCGCCGTCGCCGGAGCAGGCCCAGAGGATCGACAGCAGGAGCATCGGCCGCATCGAGCTCGCAACGGTGACGTCCAAGCCCCGCCGGCGCAAACAGCGGAGGCCTCAGCGCTCGACGGGGGCGCCGGTCTTGTCCACGACCTCCTCGAAGCTCACGTCGGGGGCCAGCTCCACCACCCGGAAGCGGTCGCCGATGGGATCGAACACGCCGAGGTCCGTGATGACTCGGTCGACGACGCCGCGGGCTGTCAGCGGGTAAGTGCAGCGATCCAGGAGCTTCGGCTCGCCCTTCTTCGTGAGATGCATGCTCAGCACGACGATGCGCTTGCTGCCGGCGGCCAGGTCCATCGCGCCGCCGATGCCCATGGTCCGCCCGCCGGGGACCGCCCAGTTGGCGAGGTCACCGTTGGCGGCCACTTGCATCGTGCCGAGGATCGAGAGATCGACGTGACCGCCGCGGATCATCGCGAAGCTCAGCGCCGAGTCGAAGCAGCTGCCGCCGGTAACCACCGTGACGGTCTGCTTGCCGGCGTTGATGATCTGCGGGTCCTCCTCGCCTTCGTAAGGGAAAGGGCCCATGCCGAGCAGGCCGTTCTCGCTCTGCAGCCAGACGTCGCTGCCCTCGGGCAGATGGTCGGCGACGAGGGTCGGCAGGCCGATGCCGAGGTTCACGATGCTGCCGGGGGCGATC
>JALVDI010000669.1 GCA_027009115.1 Polyangiaceae bacterium
CCCCCTCTGGCCAAAGCTCAGCCGGCCGACAAAGACGACGAGGAGGGCCGCCCATGAAGCTCCGATTCGATGCCTCCCTCGACTACCAGGCCGAGGCCGTCAACGCGGTCTGTGACGTATTCCAAGGGCAGGAGGCCTGCAACGCCCTCTTCACGGTCGCTGTACGGAGCACGGATCAGGGTCAGCTCTTCGAAAACGAGCAGGGCATCGGCAACCGCCTGAAGCTGCTCCCGGACGAGATCGCTGCGAACGTCCGCCGGATCCAACTCCGCAATGGCCTCAAGCCTTCGGAGAGCTTGTCGAGTCTCGACTTCACCGTGGAGATGGAGACCGGCACCGGCAAGACTTACGTCTACCTGCGCTCTATCTTCGAGATGCATCGCCGCTACGGCTTCACCAAATTCATCATCGTGGTGCCCTCGGTCGCCATCAAAGAGGGCGTCTACAAGTCCCTCCGGATCACCGAGGAGCACTTCAAGAGCCTGTACGACAACGTCCGCTACGACTATTTCGTCTATGACTCGCAGAAGCTCAACCATGTCCGGAATTTCGCCACGAGCGATTATATCCAGATCATGGTCATCAACATCGACGCCTTCCGGAAGAGCTTCACGGACCCGAGTAAGGAGGACAAGGCGAACATCATCCACCGCCCCCACGACCGCATGACGGGATCGCGCCCCATCGAGTTCATCCGGGCGACAAACCCCATCGTGATCATCGACGAGCCCCAGAGCGTGGACACCACCCCCAAGAGCCGAGAGGCGATCGAGTCGCTCAATCCCCTCTGCACCTTCCGCTACTCGGCCACGCACAGGGACAAGCACCATCAACTCTATCGCCTGGACGCGGTGGACGCCTACGAGCGCCGGTTGGTCAAGCAGATCGAGGTGGCGGGCCTGGATGTCGAGGCAGGGCATAACCGCGCGTACATTCGCCTGGTCTCCGTGGACAACCGCAAGAGCCCCATCACGGCGAGGCTGGAGATCGATGCCGCCGTGGGTCGCAGCGGGAAGGTCAAGCGCACCGCGAAGACGGTCCGCTCCGGGGACGATCTCTTCGAGCTGTCGGGCGGCCGTGACGTCTATGAGGGCTACATCGTCGACGACATCTACTGTGAGCCGGGTCAGGAGTACGTCAGCTTTACGAGCAAGCCCGAAATCGTGCGTCTCGGCGAAGCCATCGGCGACGTCAACGACGACGACTTCAAGCGGTTGCAGATCCGTCGCACCATCGAGGTGCACCTGGACAAGGAACGCCGACTGCGACCGCGTGGCATCAAGGTCCTGAGCCTCTTTTTCATCGACAAGGTGTCGAACTACCGGGACTACGACGAAGAGGGCAACCCGCGTCCCGGCAAGTACGCCCGCATGTTCGAGGAGGAGTACGAGAAGCTCATTCGAAGGCCCAAGTACCACGATCTCTTCAAGAGCGTGGACCTCGAGACGGCAGCGGAAGGGGTACACAACGGCTATTTTGCCATAGACAGGAAAAAGGACGCCACGGGACAGGCCCGCCTGAAGGATTCGCGGGGCGAAGGGAAAACCTCGGCCGACGAGAACG
>JALVDI010000670.1 GCA_027009115.1 Polyangiaceae bacterium
AGGAGCCGCCATCCTCGGCGAGGTCAAGTGCAGCCAGACGCTCTACGACGACATCGCCGCCCACGGGGGGCGCCCGATCCTCTGGAAGACGGGCCACTCGCTCATCAAGACCAAGATGAAGGAAGAAGGCGCGCTCCTCGCCGGTGAGATGAGTGGCCATCTCTTCTTTGCCGACCGCTACTTCGGCTTCGACGACGCCATCTACGCGGCGGCGCGTCTGCTCGAGCTCCTCTCGGAGACCGACCAGCCCCTGCACGCGCTGCTCGCCGACATCCCACAGACCCATGTCACGCCCGAGATCCGGGTCCCCTGCGAGGACGAGCTCAAGTTCGCCGTCGTCGACAGGGTACGGGCCCACTTCGCCGAGACGCACGAGGTCGTCACCGTGGACGGCGTGCGCGTGCTCTTTGGCGACGGAGCGTGGGGTCTGGTGCGCGCCTCCAACACCCAGCCCGTGCTCGTCCTTCGCTTCGAGGCCCGGGACGCCGCCACCCTCGCCGCCATTCGCGAAACAGTCGAAGGCGTCGTCGCACAGGCCCGGGAGCTCAGCGCTCCTCGAGGTTGACCTGGACCTCGGCGACCTTCCCCTCGCTGCCCTCGCGCCAGTCGCTGGGACCGACGAAGACCCTCCGGATCCCGCGCCCCTCTTCGAAGACGATCAGCTCCTGCGGCTCCTCCGTGGGCAGGTCGCTCACCTCCGCGTTGCCGAAGCCGATCAGCACGTACACCTTCGCACCGGGCGGCGTCGTCACCACGCGGACGCGACCAAGGGAGCCGGTGGGCGTCCCCATCGCGCCGCGCTCGAGGCGGGATCCCCCCAGATCGAGCTCGTCGAAGCTCATCGCGCGCTCACCGGTCTGCATGGCCAGCTCGTACTGCAACGTCCCGTCATCGAGGGGCGCCCACTGGGCGTCGGCCGGGACCACGGCGCGCGTGGGCTCCTTCCCGTCGGCGATGGCCACGAACTCGTGCGCCACCCCGACCGGTAGGTTCTCGGCGACGGCCGGTCCCCGCCCGACGAAGAGAAAGATCTGCGCGTGATTGCTGTCGGTCCGCACGCGGAGGTCGCCGTGACGCGCGCGGAGCTCGGCCTCCGCTTGCCGCCGCAGCTCCTCCTGAGCCGCACGTGCCTCGGCGAGCTCGGCCTCCGGATCGGGTTCGACGACCTCGCCCGTGAGGCGGTCGAGCACGTCGGGCCGAAAGACGACGACGGCCCCAAACGCCAGGCCTGCGAGCACGACGAGCAGCGCGATGGACAGGCCCCAGCGTCCCTGCCGAGGCGCGCTCACGTCGTCGAAGGTGTCGAGCTCCGACAAGCGGCCGCTGCGGACCGCCGGCAGCCCTTCCTCTCGCGGCAGCTGGACTGGGAGAGGCGTCTGAGCCGCCACCCCCTGGGCGGGCGTCCCGATCGCATCCGGGGCCTGAGCGGGCTTCGAGGGCTCTCGCGCGGGTTCTCGCCGCATCGCCGCAGGCTCTCGCCGCGTCGCCGCAGGCTCTCGCCGCATCGCCGCAGGCTCTCGCCGCGTCGCCGCAGGCTCTCGCCGCATCGCCGCAGGCTCT
>JALVDI010000671.1 GCA_027009115.1 Polyangiaceae bacterium
AGGGCGCCGCACCCGCGGGCCTCGTTCCGGGCCCGCGCTGGCGCGCTCTCGTCTGCGAGGACGCCGACACCGCCTTGCCCGGCGCGACGGCGGCGCTCGCCGTGGGGGACGCCATCGGCGACGAGAAGGCCGAGGCGATCGTGGCCTGTGGGGGCGAGGTACACCTGATCGGTTTCGTCACCGGGAACCCGCTGCGCGTCGCGCGCGTCGATGGCGACGCCGGCCGCGCCATGCGGCCGGTCCCGGCGTTCTTTTCCGGCGCCACGCGCCCCGACCTGCTGATCGGTCACGCTGCTCTGAATGCGGCGGGCGACCCCAGCGGCGGCACGCTCCGTCTACTGCGCGGCCAGATGACCGGTGGCCTTGCGGAGCCGGAGCTCCTCGTCGACGCTCCCGTCGTGGCGGCGGCGGTCATCGATGGCGACCGCTCCGGCCTCGCGGCTGTGACCTGGCCCGACGCTCACGGTGTGCGGCCGAGCGAGCTGTGGGTCTTCGCTGGCGGCGCGTCCCCAAACCGCCGCGCCCGCGTACGGCTCGGACACGACGGCGGCGACGTCGTCGCCTTCGACCTGGACGCGGACGGCGTGCTGGAGATCGTGACGGTCGATCGCGGCCACGTTCGTACCTTCGACGCCGGGGGCGCGCCCGGAGCCAGCTATCCGGTGCCGGGCGGCCGGCGTCTGCTCGGCCTCCAGGACGGCGCGCGCAGGGAGCTCTGGGTGGCCGGTGACGGGCTCCACCGCCTCCGTGACGGTGTCCTCGAGCCGATCGAGGCGCCGCCCGGCGTCCGCGGCATGGTCGCCCTCGACGCGGACGACGACGGCGACCCCGACGTCGTGGCGGTAACCCGCGACGCCCTCGTGGCGCTCCTCCGAGACGGCGAGGGCGTGCGCGCGGTGCCGTTGTCCACCTTCCCGTCCACCCTGCGGCCTCACGACCTCGCGGTTTACGACGAAGAGCTTCTGGTCGTGGCGGCCGCCGTCCGAGGCTGGGAGCTGCTCTCGTTGCCGCTCACGCCTTCCCGGGTGCCCGCCGAGGAGGCCGAGCCTCTTCCGGACGCGCCGCTCGTCCTCCGCTGGCGGGCGCCCTGAAGGCACCGCGGTCGAGGAGGCGTCGAGCTCGGTGCTTCGTGCTCCTATCTCTACGAGGTTCCGGTCGCCGGAGGCGCGCGGCCCCGCGCTCAGAATCGCGTGGCGACCCAAAGCGAGGTCACCGGTCCACCGGTTTGCGAGCGTAGGTCGCCAAGGCCTCCTTCGAGGGTGAGTCCGACGAACCAATGTTCGCCCAGGCGGTAGTCGAGCTCGAGGGCGAGGCCCGCCCAGGAGACGCCGTTGCCGATGCCGCTCGGGGTTTCGGCGAGGGGCGCGTCGTCGCCGGCCAAGGCCAGGGAGTGGGCGCCGCTGGCCCGGGCCCGCCCGCTCCAGCGGTCGGAGAAGCGGCCGCCCACCTCCGCGCTCCAGGTGATGCGATCGCGGAAGCCGCCTGAGCGCCACTGGTAGCCGACCGAGGCCGCGAGGTACACCCGGTCGAAGCCGTAGCCTGCGGAGAGACGAGCGTCGCCATTCCACACGCCGGCGCCCACCTGGAGCGCCCCGACGCGCCGGTAGGGAGCCTGCCGCGAGTACACGATCTGCTTTGGGTCGGCGTCCGCGAGAGGGGCCCGCACGCCGCCCTCCAGGGCCATGACGAAGCGGCCGAGGTTCAACCAGCGCCAGCGCAAGCCGAGGGCTGGGTCGCCGGGTGTGGTGTGGACGCGGCGCTCGTCGCTCGGGCTGTCGACGAGGGTAAAGATCCGCAGGAGGTCCGTCTGCCAATAGATGGCGAGGCCGTCGGCGAGACCGTACTCGCCGTACGTCGCGAAGAACACTTCGTTGTAGCGCGCGTAGTCGACGGTGCTCCCCCCACCGGCGGGGTGATAACCAAAGCCGTAGAGCCACTTCATCCAGAGCTTGGCGTAACCGTGGCCAGGTGGGGGTGTCCAAGGGCCCGCCGCGGCCAGGTCGGGCATGGCCGTCAGGAGCGCCAAGGTCAGCGCCGCGCTTGTGGCCGCGCGCTTCAGTGCTCTTCTCCCGCTCGAGCGCTGCTCGGTGGGTCCACCTCGGCGGCGGTCTCGGGCTCGCCGACCCGCACGCGGGGGCTGACGTCGCCGGCGACGCGTGTTGGTACGCCCTCCCGAGCCGCGACGAACCGGCCGAAGTCGGTGTCGGCCGGTGGAGCGTTTCGCGCGGCGGCGTCGATCTTCTCGGCCGCCTTGGCGAGGAGAAGCGCGAGGCCACGCTCGATGGCGGCTTCGAAGCTCGTGCTGGCCGTCGCGAGGTTCGCTGCAGGTCCGGCTCCGCGCTTCTTGGCCGCGCGCTCGGCCCGCTTGCGCTTCCTCTCGATACGCCGGAGCTCCCGTCGAAGCTCTGCCTCTTCGTCCCGGAAGAGCAGGCGCGAACCTCGCAGCGCGACGACCATCCCCCAGGCGATAGCCGGGTAGAACCACCAGCCCATGGGGGGATGGATCGCGTCGAGGAGCGCGAGCCCGGCGGTGATCACGATGTAGGTCGACAGGTGCCGAAGCCACCGTCGCAGCTCGCGGCGCCTCTTGAGGGCGACGGCCTGCCGGGCCTCGTCCAGGTCGCTTCGCCGGAGGCGTTCGGCGCGCACCTCGGCAGCGGCTTGCTCGAGCTGGGCTGGCGAGATGCCGACCTCTGCGGCGATCTCTGCGAGCTCCGCATGGGTCAGCCTCGCCTGGTCCTCTGTCGCGAGCGCCCGCCCCAGGATCTCGGAGACCTCGTCGTCCGCGTAGCCGCTCACGTCGTTCACTTTAGGGGCCGGTGGCGTGTCGTCCAGGGGGCCGGCTCCGGATGCGGGTCCCTACGCCCCGACCCTCGTCGATATTTCGCCTTCCCGTTGCGTCAGAGGATCTTTTCGAGGATCCGGCGCTTGGCGTCGGTGTACGGCGGGTAGAGCAGGTCCGGGTCGATCTGCGTCGGCTTCTTGAGCACGCCCTTGCGGTGCGTGAACGTCTCGAAGGTATGCCGTCCGTGGTACGCGCCCATCCCGCTCTCTCCAACTCCACCGAAGGGGAGGCCCGGGACCGCCAGGTGCATGACGGTCTGGTTCACGCAGGCGCCGCCCGAGCTCGTCCGCGTCAGCACTCGTTCCTGGGCGTCACGGCTGCTCGAGAACACGTAGAGAGCTAGAGGCTTCGGGCGCGCGTTGACGAAGCGGATCGCGGCGTCGACGTCCGCCATCGCGAGGACGGGGAGAATCGGTCCGAAGATCTCGTCGCGCATCACCGCAGCATCCTCGGGCACGTCCTTGAGCACCGTGGGCGCGATGTAGAGGTCCGACTCGTCGTGCGTGCCGCCGCAGACGGTCGTGCCTGCGTTCTCGAGCAACCCCACCAAGCGGGCGTGGTGTCGAGCGTTCACGATGCGTGCGTAGTCGGCGCTCTTTTGCGGATCGTCCCCATAGAACTGGCGGATGGTGGACGCGAGCCGATGGACCAGCGCGTCGTGGACCGGCTCGTCGACGAGCACGTAATCCGGCGCAACGCAGGTTTGGCCCGCGTTGAAGAACTTGCCCCAGACGATGCGGCGCGCGGCTGCGTCCAGGTCCGCCGTACGGTCGACGATGGTTGGGCTCTTGCCGCCCAACTCGAGGGTCACGGGGGTCAAGTGTTGAGCAGCGGCGCTCATGACGATGCGACCGACCGTCCCGTTTCCCGTGTAGAAAATGTGGTCGAAGCGTTGTTCGAGCAGCGCCGTCGTTTCGGGCACGCCCCCCTCGACCACTTTCACGCAGCTCGCGTCGACATAGTGCGGCAGCCAACGCGCGATCAGCGCGGAGGTATGGGGAGCAACCTCCGAAGGTTTGACGATCGCGCAGTTGCCTGCGGCGAGGGCGCCGATCAGGGGCGCCATCAAGAGCTGGAACGGGTAGTTCCATGGCGCGATGATGAGCACCACACCCAGGGGTTCGCGGAGGATCGTGCTGACCCCCGGCTGCGTCAGCAAAGGTGTCGAGACACGCTCGGGTTTCATCCATTGCTTGAGGTGCTTCTTGGTGTGTTTCGCTTCGTTGGCGACGTAACTGATTTCGCCTGCCAGCGCCTCGATCTCGGGCTTGCCGAGGTCGGCCGCGAGGGCCTCGAGGATTTCCCCGCGTCGCTCCGCGACGAAGCGCGCGATGCCGTCGAGCTGACGCAGCCGCCACGCGAGGCTCCGAGTGACGCCGGAGCCAAAGCGGGCTCGGAGGTCGGTGACGAGCTCGGCGGTGGCGGGGGCAGGGTTGGGCTCAATGGGCGTGACGTTCATACGGGCACCTCGCACCGAGCTTGCCACGAGTGGAGGCGTCAGGCCGCTTGTTCGCTCGATGGGACCTTCCCTCGAAAGGGGAGCGGGCCGGTGAGGAGGCGCGACGGGAGGCTCCGGCGTCCGGGCTCACCCAGACGGGTCGGCGACGGGGTGCGCAATTATTGTACACAAGCATGGCAGCCGATAGAATGGACGAGGCAATCTCGAAACACGGAGGCGCAAGATGTCTGCGCATCGAGACCGCGAGTGGAAACCGATCCGCAAACCTGCCCCCTGGTGGGCCCACATTCTGCGTTGGTGGCTGTAGGTTCCCGGTGCCCATCTCCCTCGGGTGGGCGTTGGACAGGCGAGCGGCCGTTCAGGCGAGCAGCGAGGGCTCGTAGCCTTCGGGGGCCTGGTAGCCGAGCAGTTGCAGCAGCGTCGCCGCGACGTTGGCGAGGCCCGGCCGGGCGATGGGGCGGAGTCGGAGCTGTCGACCGGGTGCCCAGATGTGGCAGGGGACCGGGTTGAGGGTGTGGCTAGTGCGCGGCTTGAAGGTCCCATCGGGGCGCCTGGCCCAGCCGCCACTGTTCTTGTCGCGCTCGTACATCTGGTCGGCGTTGCCGTGGTCGGCGGTCACGAGGATCGCACCATGGAGCGCCTCTACCACCGGCAGAAGGCGCGCGAGCATCAGGTCGACGGTCTGCACGGCCAGGATGGTCGCTTCGCGTTTCCCGGTGTGGCCCACCATGTCCCCGTTTGGGTAGTTGAGGCGGAGGAAGCGGTGAGCGCCGGACCGTAACGCGGCGAGGGTGGCGTCGGTGATCGGAGCCGCCTTCATCCAGGGGCGCTGATCGAAGGGGACGTCGTCACTCGGGATCTCGACGTAGGTCTCGAGGTTTGGGTCGAAGGCGCCGCTTCGATTCCCGTTCCAGAAGTAGGTGACGTGGCCGAACTTCTGCGTCTCGCTGCACGCGAACTGCGTCACCTCATTTCGTGCCAGGTATTCACCCATGGTCCGGTCGATGTTCGGGGGCGCCACCAGGTAGCGTTTGGGCAGGTGGAGGTCGCCGTCGTACTGCATCATGCCGGCGAAGAGCACGTCGGGCCGCGGGCCACGGTCGAAAGCGTTGAAGTCGTCTTCCTCGAAGGCGCGGGTGATCTCGATGGCGCGATCGCCACGAAAGTTGAAGAAGACGACTGCTGCTCCGTCACGGATGGGGCCTACCGGCTTCCCGTCTTCTGCGATCACGAAGGGTGGGAGGTACTGGTCGATGATCCCCGGCTGTTCCGCCCGGAAGGTTTCGATGGCGGCTCGAGCGGATGGGAACGTGCGGCCTTTGCCCAGGACGTGGACCTCCCAGCCGCGCTTGACCATCTCCCAGTCGGCTTCGTAGCGGTCCATGGTCGTGGTCATGCGGCCGCCGCCGCTGGCGATGCGGTAGTCATGTCCGTCCGCATTGCATTCCGCGAGCAAGGCTTCGAGGGCATCGACGTACGTCAGGCAACTCGTCTCGGGGACGTCGCGGCCATCGAGCAGCACGTGGACGCGAACCTTGGGTACGGTTTCCCGACGGCAACGTCGGATCATCGCGAAGAGATGATCGATATGGCTGTGGACGTTTCCGTCGCTCAACAGGCCGATGAAGTGAAGCGGCTCCCGGGTCCGTTGGACCCGCTCGACCTGCTCTTTCCAGACCTGGCTTTCGAAGATCTCTTCTGAGGCAATGGCTTGCTGGACCCGCTTGGCGCCCTGGTCGAAGATCCGGCCGGCGCCGAGCGCGTTGTGTCCGACCTCGCTGTTGCCCATGTCGTCGTCGGATGGCAGGCCGACGGCCGTGCCGTGCGCGCGGAGCGCCACCGTGGGTACCTGAGCGCCAAGCCAGTCGAGGGTTGGGGTGCGGGCGAGGAACACGGCGTCGCTCTCATCGTGGCAGCCGATCCCGATGCCATCCATGACGACGATGAGGACCGGGCCTTCGATGGGGTCGAAGGTAGGATGCTTCGCGAGAGTCCATTGCATGCAGGGAGCCTGCCGCTGAACCGTCGTCGGGGCCAGGCCGTCGTCACCATCGGCGCACTGGGAGGGTCAAGCCGCGGACCCATCCTCGAGGAGACGAGGCGAACGAATGGCGTTTGCCGCATGCCCGAGGGGCTGTCCTCGTTGTGGCGGGAGCAGCGCGGGGGCAACCGTGGGGATGGTGTGTCCGAAAGGAGGGGGTGCCTTCAGCTCGGATGGTGTTGGAAGGGACGACGTCGATGTTGGTGCGTCGTACGTCGCAGAGGCTGATGAGGTTTCGCGTAGGAGACGCGGAGGTGGAGCGGAT
>JALVDI010000672.1 GCA_027009115.1 Polyangiaceae bacterium
GGTTTCGGCCCACAGGAGCAGCGACGGCTGCGGGACGTCTACGAGGCCCTCGACGACCGAGGGTGCTGGCTGATGCTCAGCAACAGCGACGTCCCTTTCGTCCGTGAGCTCTATGCGGACTGGAACATCGACGTCGTGCGCGCGGGGCGCGCGATCAACTCGAACCCGCGACGGCGCGGGAAGGTCAACGAGGTCGTGGTTCGCAACTACGCCTGAGCGGGGGTGGCGGCGGGTCTCTTCCGCCCCTTGCGGTCTTCGAGAGGACGACGCACTGTTCGCCCCATGAAGGGCGACCACGACATCCTCGAGCTGCTCAACGAGCTCCTCTCGCACGAGCTGACGGCCATCAACCAGTACTTCATCCATCACAAGATGTTGGAAGACTGGGGCTACGAGCGCCTTTCGAAGAAGAAGCGTGAGGAGTCGATCGAAGAGATGGGCCACGCCGATCAGGTCATTGGCCGCATCCTCTTCCTGGAAGGCGTGCCCAACATGCAGCGGCTCTTCCCCGTGAAGGTCGGTGAAGATCCCATCGAGCAGCACGAGCTCGATCTGGCCCTCGAAATGGAAGCCTTGGACCGCCTCCGTCGCGGCATTCGGCTCTGCGTCGACAAGGGCGACGTCGGCACCCGTGAGCTGCTCGAGCACATCCTCGTCGACGAAGAGAAGGCGGTCGATTGGCTCGAGACTCAGCTGCACCTCGCCAAGGAGCTCGGCCGCGAGAACTACTTGGCCGAGCAGACGCACGGCGACTGACCGCGCCGTCGGGTCGCTGCGTGGAGTCGCGCAACGACGAAATCTTGGGAAGCCTCTTGGGGCGCAGGGCGTGCTCCCGGGCGGGGGAGAGGTATTGGGGCGGGCTGCCAGCCCGAGAGATCGTCAGGACGGCCGGGTCAGTCGGCCTCGTGGACCATCGCCGCCAGCCGGTCCATCGCTTCGTCGAGCACCTCCATGCTCGGTCCAAAGCTGAAGCGGACGTGGTGGCGGAAGCGAGAGGGGCGCCCCATGCGCCGCTTGCCCGGGTCGACGTCGAAGAAGTGGCCCGGCACGCAGATCACCTTGCGGTCAAGAGCGGCCTGGAAGAAGTCCTCGCTGTGGCGGATGGACGGCGGAAGGTCGCGCAGATCGCCCCAGGCGTAGAAGGTGCCCTCCGGTTCCCGGTCGAAGCGGACGCCGAGACCGCGCAGCCGCCCGAGCAGGCGGTCGCGTTTCGGCCGGAAGGCGGCGCGGATCGCGTCGGTCTCCGCGCGCACGTGGGCGGGTTCGAGCAGCTCGATCGCGGCCCGCTGCATGGGCGCGGCGCCGCCCCCATCGAGGAACGAGCCCGCGCTCGAGGCGGAGTCGATGAGCTTCCGGGGGCCGACGATCCACGAGACCCGAAAGCCCGGGTAGCGCCAGTTCTTGGTGAGGCCGTCGAAGAGCACCACCGGGTCGCGGTCGACGTCCTCCACGTAGCGCGCGGCGCTCACCATCGCTTCGTCGCCCGCCCATACGTAGTGCGAGTAGAACTCGTCCAGGAGCAGCGCGCAGCCGAGCTCGCGAGCCGTCGCGACCCAGCGGGCGAGCTCTTCGGAGCGGACGAGCTTGCCCGTCGGGTTGCAGGCGTTGCTCATCAGGATGGCGCCCAGGCCGAGGCCGAGGATCTCCTTGCGCAGCTGGTCGGGGCCGAAGCGGTAGCCGTCCTCGGGGTCGAGCAGGAGCGGAATCGGCTGGAAGCGTCGGAAGACGTCGAGGAGCTCCTCGTAGGCGGTGTAGTCGGGGAGGAAGTGCCCCAAGTGGACGGGGCCGATGGCCGCCGCGGCCCGCATGATCGCGACGCGCCCGCCGCCGCAGATGGCGACGTTCTCCGCGCTGTACTGGCTGGGCATTCCGCGGCGGTAGAGCTGGTTGTACAGGGCGGCGACGGCCTCGCGGAGCTCCCACAGGCCCGGTACGGGCGCGTAGTCGAGGTCCGACGCGGCGACCGGGATGTTCGTCACCCGGGGCGGGGCCCCCGGCAGGGGGCCGGTCTCCGGCTGGCCTTGGCCGAGGTTGCACCAGCCTTCGGCGCCCATGGTGAAGCCCCGCTTGCGCGCTTCGACGCTCACGTAGATGACGCCCGTGCGGGGCACCCTCCGGAAGGGATCGACGCCGTTGAGCTCGGCGTCGCCGCCTTTCCGGGCCGAGGCGGCGTTGGGTTCGTGCACGCTCATGCTGTCTCCGCCTGGCGGACGCGGTACGCTAGCAGACGGCCCGACGGGCGCACCCCGGCTTGGGCTCGAGCAACCGATGAGTCACCGCGATTGCATTCGGATCGAGGGCCTGGAGGTCGACTGCGTGGTGGGCGTCTACCCGCACGAGCGCAACGCGAGCCAGCCGCTGCTCGTCGACATCGAGATGTTTCTGGACACCGAGCCGGTGGCGCGAAGGGAGCAGCTGCGCGACACCGCCGACTACGCCGCGGCGGCCTCGCAGGTACGCTTTCTCCTACGGAGCTGCCAGTTCCGGCTCTTGGAGACGGCCGCACACGCGATCGCCAAGCTCTTGCTCGCGCCTCCGGGCGCCGAGGAGCGTCGTGCGCCCCTCGACGAGGTGAGGGTGCGGCTCACGAAGCCCGGGGCGCTGCGCGGCTTCGCCATCCCTTCCCTCGACATCCGCCGCGCGGCCTCGTGGTGTCGCCTGGGCCGCGAAGACAAGCCCTGGGGCGTGGTGCACGTGATCCACGAGACCCGCGACGCCGGTATCTACCGCCTCGATGTGGCGCCGCACCAGTGCATCCCCCTGCACATTCACCGGCGAATGCGCGAGAGCGAGATGGTGCTCACCAAGGGTTTGCTCTGCCAGGGAGCGGCGACCCCTCCGGGGACGGTGCATCGGTGGCCGCGCGGGGCCAAGCATCGCTACGACAACCCGACGGATCGGTGGCAGAGCATCCTCTGCGTCGACATGCCGCGCTTTCTGCCGGATGACGAGATCGAGGTCGAGGGCGAGCCGACGGATGTTCCGCCGGAGCCTCCCTGGGGGCCGATCGCCGGGGTCGGCTGACGAGGAGAGGACGAGGCGATGACGGATCGGAGCGCGCGCAGGGTCTTGGTCACCGGGGCGAGCCGAGGCATCGGCCGCGCTATCGTCAAACGCCTGGCGATGCGGCACCACCGCGTCGTTGCCAACGCCCGAGACGCCGCGGCCCTCAAGGACGTGGCCCGCTTGGCGCCCGATCGCATCACCGTGATGGTGGGGGACTTGACCGACGTCGAACAGCGCGATGCGCTCGTGCCGCGCGCCGCCGAGGAGCTCGGGGGGCTCGACGTGCTCGTCAACTGTGCCGGCGTGCTGCGCTACGGCGAGGTTGGCGCGATCGTCGAGCAAGACCTGATCGCGACGCTGAAGGTGAACCTCCTGGCGCCCTTGCTGCTGGCGCAGGCGGCCGCTCCTTACCTGGCGAAGCGGGGCGGCTGTGTCGTCAATGTCGCGAGCACCCTGGGGATCCGTCCGGCGCCGGGGCTCGCCGGCTACGCCGCTTCGAAGGCCGCGTTGCTCTCGGTCACGCGCACCCTCGCCGCCGAGCTCGCCCCAGCCGTGCGCGTAAACGCCGTCGCGCCGGGGGTCGTCGACACGGACATGCCGCGTCAGCTCCGGGGTGCGGATCCCGCACAGGACCCTCGCGAGGCGGTCGACAGGCAGCTAAAGGAGCTGACCGCCCTGCACCCCCTCGGTCGCCTCGGGTGTCCCGAAGAGGTCGCCGATGCGGTCCTCTTCTGCATGGAGGCCGAATGGATGACCGGGAGCGTGCTGACCCTCGACGGCGGCCTGCTCGCCGTTTGAGCGCGGAGCTCAGCCGGCGTCGGTGGCGGGCTCGAAAGAGTCGACGAGCGCTTCGAAGGCCCCCTCGGCGGCGCTCACGGCGGCTTCCGGACCGACGAGCTTGAAGAAGACGGGGCCTTCGGGGCCGACGACGATGGCGCCGAGCATCCGGGCGTCCTCCACGCGGGGGCTGCCCATGCCGCCGGCGAAGACGCCGCGGACGTCGACGGTGGTGACCTCGAAGCCGTTGACGGTCTTGCTTTGGACGTCGGCGTCGGCGACCGGGCCGCCCTCGCGGGTCTGGAACTGCCCGATCCAGCGATCGATGTTGTCGCGGACGGGGCCGCCCATGCCAGGGAAGTGGAAGACGGTCATCACGGCCTCGCCGGCGTCGGAGCGGACGACGTACTCGGCGTTGCGCATGGGACGCGTCGGAGGGCGGTAGCTCAATGGCTCCTGGGTGGCCCAGCGCAACCCTGCCAGGGACGGTGCCGCGGGGTCGAAGGAGCTCGCAGCAGGTCGGGTGCCGGTAGGCGGAACCAGGCCGGCGTGCGGATCGCTGGGCATTCGGGGGTGCGCCGGTGGCGTTGCCTCGGCGTTCTCGGCGTTCTCGGCGTTCTCGGCGTTCTCGGCGTTCTCGGCGCTTTCAGGGATCTCGGGGCCCCGCGTGCAGGCCGTCAAGGGAAGGCCGAGGGCAGCGAAGCCCAGGACCCAGCGGAAGAGACGCGCGCGTTTCATGGGCGGCGTTCTAACCGCGAACGTCGCCGAGATCGAGCCGGAGCCGATCCCCACGATCCTTGGGCTCGTAGTGGGGACATGCGTTCGACTGCACTGTCGCTCTTGCTGGCCTGCGCCACCGTGTCTCCGTCTCGGCCGAGCGCTCCCGGAACCGTGACGAGCGCTCCCGACCCTGTGGCGTGGTCCCCGTGGTCCCCGCAGGCCTTCGCGCGCGCCCGGGCGCAGGGCAAGCATCTGCTCGTCAGCGTGCAGGCGTCGTGGTGTCATTGGTGCCATGTGATGAACGAGCGCACCTTCGCCGCCCCGGAGATCCGGCGCCGACTCGCGGAGGGCTTCGTCGCGATCAAGGTCGACAGCGACGCGAGGCCCGACCTGGCCGAGCGCTTCGCGGACTACGCCTGGCCGGCGACGGTGCTGCTCACCCCCGACGCCCGCGTGGTGGTCGCGATCCGTGGCTACCGGCCGCCGGAGGTTTTGGCGGGGCTGCTCGACGACGTCCGCGCCGGTCGGCCGCCCGCCCCGCCGGAGCGCTCCATCGCCACCGCCGGCCTCGACGAGGGCCTCCGAGAGGCAACCCGGCGCCTCGACGCACTCTACGATGCGCGGGCGCATGGCTGGGGTCGTCGGCAAAAGTATCCCTACGCGGCGCCGCTGGAGCACGCGCTCTTTCGCGCGTCGCTGCGCGGCGAGCGCCTGTGGCGTGACCGGGCCTTGGCCACGGCGGAGGCGACCCGGCGGCTGCTCGACCCCGTGTTCGGCGGTGCGTACCAGTACTCCCTGCGGGGTCGCTGGGACCGGCCGCACTACGAAAAGATCGCGGCCGTTCAGGCGGACGTCCTGGCGAGCTTCGCGCGTATCGCGCGGGTGAGCGAGGACGAGCGGTGGTTGGCGTCGATCGAGGAGATGCGCCGCTACCTCGCCCGCTTCTTCACGTCTGCCGACGGCGCGTTCTACACCAGCCAGGACGCGGATCTCAGTCCGGACGTGCCCGGCGCGAGCTACTACGCCATGGACGAGGCGGCGCGGCTCCGCGCTGGGATCCCGCGCGTCGACCGGTCCGTCTATGCGAACCTCAACGGCCGCCTCATCGACGCGCTCACGCTCGCGCACCGGGCCGGCGCGCCGGGGACCCTCCCGATGGCTCGGGACGCCGCCGAGGCGATCGAGGCCACGCGCCGCGCGGATGGATGGTTTCCCCACGGCGACGCGTCCTTGGTCTTTCTTTCGGACCAGGCCTGGATGCTGCGCGCCGAGCTGGGGCTTTACGAGGCCACGGGCGAGCGGCGGTGGATCGAGCGGGCGGAGCGGACCGTGGCCGCGCTGGAGCTCCTCGCGCACCCCGACGGGGGCTACTACGCTCACTCGGAGGACCCGGCCGCCACGGGAGTGTTCGCCGAGCGTCGGCGACCGGTGGAGGAGAACGCCGTCGTGGCTCGGGGGTTGATCCGCCTCGGGCGGCTCACGGGCAGGCCGGGGCTCGAGGAGCGTGCGCGCGTGATCCTGCGGGCCGTGGGGGATACGCGCGCGCTTCGTCGCCTCGGCCGGCGCGTGGGCGAGTGGCTCCTGGCCGTCGAGGAGCTGCGGGCGCCCTACGTGCTCGTTTCGGTCGTGGGGCCCGAGGGGAGCGCGACCGAGGCACTGCATCGGGCGGCGTTGGCGCTCCCTTTGCCCAACGGCCTCGTCGAGCTCGCTCGCCCGGGGGCGAGCCGCTACCCTTTCCCCGGCGAGCCCGCCGCGTACCTGTGCAACGCGGAGGCCTGCTCTCTGCCGGTGACGGAGCCCGGGGCGCTCGGGGACGCCGCGGCCCGCTTCCTCGCGCTCGAGGGTTGAGGCGGGGGCGAAGCTTCGAGGCCGAGCCGCCCCCGGGGCAGGCGGAGGGCGGTTGAGCCGGGGCCCGGGGAGCGATAGCGTCCCCCTCGCCATGCGTACACCGACGCGATGCGCACCGTCCTGGGCGCGCCCCTTCTTTGGGCTTCATGCAGGGATCTCTTGGCTCCGGTTTCGGAGAAGCGCGTGAGTCGCTTCCGCCGCCTTGCGGTCTACTGCGGATCGAGCGACGACGTCGGCGAGGCCTACCGCGACGCCGCCA
>JALVDI010000673.1 GCA_027009115.1 Polyangiaceae bacterium
CACGAGCAGGCGCCGATCCTGCGCTTCCTTCTTCTGCGCTCGATGCAGCAGGCCGTCTACGACACGAACGGCGACATCGGACACTTCGGGCTCGGCACCAAGGACTACCTCCACTTCACGTCGCCGATCCGACGCTACCCGGACCTCGTGGTGCACCGCGTCGTGCGCAAGCTGATCCGAGACGAGCCCATCGACCGCGCAGTCCTGCTGCCGCAGATGCGCCGGGCCGCCGCCGAGTCGACGCGCCTCGAACGGCGCGCCATGAGCGTCGAACGGGACGTGGTCGCCCTCTACCGCGCCGTGCTCATGCGAGACCGCGTCGGCGAGGAGTTCGAGGGCATCGTCACGAGCATCGACCCTCATGGTTTCCGTGTGGCCTTCGACGAGCCTTTCGTGGAAGCCCTCGTCCCCGTCGAGCGCTTGAAGGACCACTTCGAGGTCGACGACCTCGGCATTCGTCTCATTGGTGAGCGGTCCGGCCAGCACATCATGCTCGGCGACCGCGTCCGCGTTCGCCTCGAGAGCGTGAACATCAGCCGGCGCGAGATCGTGGCCTTGCCCGTGGGCGTCGCGACCCGCGAGGCCCGCGAGGACGAGCGAGGGAAGAGACGCAAGCGCGCGGACGCCAAAGGTCGGCGAGCCCGCGGCTCCGACCCGGGGCGCTCCAGGGCGGGATCCCACCGAGGGAGCGGTGGCCGACGGGGCGAAGAGCGCAAGGCCAGGACCGAGAGCGGCACTCGAAAGAAGCGCAAACAGCCACGCAAACGCCGCCGCTGAAATTGCGGACGGGACGAGCCGGAGTGCTATCTAGGGCCCATGGCACGCCGGAAGACATCGCTGCTCGCCTCGACACCTGAGCTGATCGCCAAGAAGCGGGACGGGGGGCGCCTGAGCGAAGAGGAGATCCGCTGCCTCGTCGAGGGTTATGTCGACGGCAGCGTCACGGACTATCAGATGGCGGCGATGGCGATGGCGATCTTTTTCCAGGGGATGACGCCCGCCGAGACCACAGCGCTGACGCTGGCCATGCGTGACAGCGGCGACGTCCTCGACCTGCGCTCCGTGAAAGGCACCAAGGTCGACAAACACTCGACCGGCGGCGTCGGCGACAAGGTGAGCCTCTGCCTGGCTCCCTGGGTCGCCGCCTGCGGCGTCCCGATCCCGATGATCTCCGGCCGAGGCCTCGGACACACCGGGGGCACCCTCGACAAGCTCGAAGCGATCGAGGGCTTCGACGTCGACCTCAGCGTCCGCCGCTTCGTCTCGCAGCTCAAGAGGATCGGCTGCGCCCTCGGCGGCCAGACCGCACGCCTCGCGCCCGCCGACAAGCGGCTCTATGCCCTCAGGGACGTGACAGCGACCGTCGAGTCGATTCCCCTCATCACGAGCAGCATCCTGTCCAAGAAACTGGCCGAGGGCATCGATGCTCTGGTCATGGACGTGAAGGTTGGCCGCGGCGCCTTCATGAAGACCCACGAAGACGCAAGGGCGCTCGCGCGGAGCATCGTCCGAGTGGGGAACCGAGCGGGAAAGAAGATCACCTGTCTGCTCACCCGCATGGATGCACCGCTCGGCCGCGAGGTGGGAAACGCCAACGAGACGCGTGAGGCGTTCGAGGTCCTCAACGGCGGCGGCCCCGAAGACCTGATCGAAGTCACGGTGGCCCTTGGGATCGAGATGTTGCGTCTGGGAGGCGTCGCCAAGACTCGCGCGCAGGCTCGTGCCAAGCTCGATGCGGCGCTCCGCGACGGCTCCGCGATCCGCAAAGCCGAGGCCATCGTCAAAGCCCAAGGCGGCGATCCGCGGGTCGTCACCGAACCGGACCGGCTGACCATCGCCAAGAAGAAAGTCGTCGTCCGAGCTGCGAAGACAGGCTGGGTCACGGACATCGACGCCCGCGAGATCGGTCTGAGCGCCGTTGCCCTGGGCGCTGGCCGCACCCGCGCCGATCAGGCGATCGATCACTCCGTCGGCATCACCATCGACGCCAAGCCTGGTGCCCGCGTCGCCAAGGGCGACCCCCTGGCAACGATCCACCACAAGGGCAACGGCAAGCGGATCGCGCCCCGGATCGCCGGCGCCTTCGTGATCGGGAGGCGGCGGCCAAAGGAGACTCCGCGGATCATCGAGATCATTCGGCGTTGACCACGGCGTCGCGGGGAGCGGTGATGGCGCGCCGAACAGCCGCCAGCGGCGCCTCGTCGTCGAACTGGACGCGCCGGTCTCCGAGGGAGCGCACCCCCAGGCGACGCAAGAGCGTGTCGGTGTCGGGGTAGGTGCGCATTCGCCCGTAGCGGATGGCCAGGGGTCGAGCGAGGGGCTGACCGAAGAGACGGTCGATCCGGCCGAGCACCTCCAGCCCGCGCCAGGCATCCGTCGAGCCCTGCCAGCTTGGGCGAAAGCGCCCGATCCATCGGTCGAGGGAGCTGCCTCGCTGACGAAAGCGGACGTCTGCATCGAGCACGAAGGCGGCCCCTGCCCAGTAGATACGCCCCACGTCGGCCATGCGCTCGGCGTCGCGCCAGAGGGTCGGCCGGCGCCCACGGAACCGGCCCCGCTCGAACCCCGCCGCGAGGCTGGCCCACGCCTCTTGGGGCGTGATGAGCCCCGCTCGGGCCCGGAGCACCTCCTGGTAGTAGGTGGCGAAGCCCTCGGCGATCCAGCGGTCCTCCCGGTGCATCCGCGGCAAGGCCAGGTGGCTGAGCTCGTGCACCGCCGTCCAGTCGGCGGCCAGCGCCTCAGCTCCAGCGTTCTCGTGGACGAGGAGCATCACCGAGGGGCCGCCGCCCCGTCGCACGAGACCGAACGCGACAGGTCGGGATCCGGGACCCACGGGCACGACCGCGACATGAACCTGCGGGCGGTGAAAGCGCCCATCCATCGCGCTGGCCGCCCGTAGAGCGCCGGTGAGCCAACGCTCCACATCCGCGCGAGCCACGGCGAGCTCCCCTTCGAGAATGGCGATCTCGAGCTGCGTCGATCCGACCTCCACATGCAGAGGCGGCGCGTGGATGAAGACCACGTTGCCGGGCGCCTTCCAAACGCTCCTGTCGGGCCGGAAAAGCACCCGCCCCTGGCTGCCGGTGGGCCGGGGCCAGGCACTCGAGACGTGTACCCCGGGCGGCCCTTCGATCTCGATCGCGATGCGGACCGAAGGCGCCCAGCGCGGTGGGCGCCAGAGAAAGAGCGCCTGCGCCACCAACAGGTCGCTCCCTCGCCGGACCGCCTGGCGCCCTCCGGCGCGCGCGAGATCGACCTCGTAGCGTACGCACGCGCCTCGCCCGAGGCGGCCCAGCTCGATGCGGCCGGTCGGCTCGTGCCGGAGAGGCTGCCCTCGATCGCCCTGGGCGCCGACCAGGACACGCGCAGCCGACGAGGACATCGGCACCAGCACCTCCGGAGGACGACCGTCGAAGCACACCCGGATCCCCATGCGGCGCAACGCCTCATCCACCCGCACCCGGTAACGCACCCCCTCGACCGGCGGAGAGAGGCGCTCCGGTTCCTCCGTGCGCTCGCCCGCGGGACCCGACGGAACCGCCGCGCAGCTCGCGAGCGTCAGCAGGAGCGTGGCGCGCGTCACCGTCCGAGCGTAGGGACCTTGGCGGGCGGGCGCCAGGGCGCCCCTCAACCGCCCACGGGCCAGAATCGCAGCAATTCCGGGGCATCGGAGCCTCCCAGGGGAGGCAGGCAGCGAGACGGCCAAAAAACTCGAATTCCGGCGAAACGCTCGACGTCCCCGCTCGTATGAGCCGATGTCGATGACGGAGTTCGAAAAGCTTGAGTTCCTCAGGCGGCTTGGCTACCGTCGCCCGACATTGTACCCGCGCCGGTCACCTCGGAATCTGGGGGAGTCGGCACGGGCGCATCGCTGGAACGAATTCCAATGGCGGTTGCCACGGCGATGCGATGGAGTGGAACCGTCTGGTTGGAGGTTAGCAAATGAACTCGGCTCTTAAACAAACCCTCGTCGCGATGGCGACTGCGGCTCTCGGGCTCTCGGCTGGTTGTGGTGGGGGCGACTCGGCGTCGGCCTCGGAGGAGTCCTCGGGTGGCACCGAAGCCACCGAGGCGAGCTGCGGCGGCGAGGCCAGCTGCGGCGGCGCGGCCACGGAAGAGGGCGGCGAGGCCAGCTGCGGTGGCGAAAGCGCCGCGCCTGCGGAGGGCGAAGGCGAAGGTGCCGCGGAGGCCTCCTGTGGCGAGGGCAGCTGCGGCTGAGCGCACCCGCGCTTCGCACGAGTGAATCGATGCCGCGGCGGTCTCGTCGCGGCATCGGTCTTTAATCGCCCCTGCGGCGCGCATCGCGTCTCAGGAGCCTTGAGTTTTCCTCGGCGACCGCATCCAGGCGCATCCTCCCAAGCGCGATCCATCACGGTGCTTCACCGGACTGTTTCCGGCCGGTCGAAACGACAGGCGTGGTCGCGCAGGGGCCGAGGACGTGAGCGCTCGCAGCCCACCGCGCGCGTCGCCTAACAACAAAGGTATGCTGAGCGCTGTGACGGCGTCCTTCCCCAACGGCATCGGTCTTGGCCTGCGCTTCGACATGGCGCGCCGCTTCCTCGATGAACAGCCGGACGTGGCGTTCGTCGAGATCCACCCGGAGAACTACCTCCGACGCGGCGGCCTCTACCGCGAGCTTCTCGACCGCACGCTCCAGCGTTACCCCGTCCTGACCCACGGGCTGACGATGTGCTTCGGACACTCGTCTCCGTTCGATCGCGACTACCTCCACGACCTGAAGCGATTCCTGCGCGAGGTGCGCACTCCATGGCACAGCGACCACCTCTGCTTCGGTGGAGCCGGCGGGGTCTTCGCCCACGATCTGCTTCCGATCCCTTTCACCGAGGAGGCGCTCACGACGGTGGTGCAGCGGTTCACCGAAGCGCGCGACGCCCTGGACGTGGAGCTCGCCTTCGAGAACGTCAGCTACTACGCGGCCCAGTCGGACGATCCTCTGGACGAAGCGCGCTTCTGCGTCGAGGTCCTGGAGCGGGCCGACGCCAAGATCATGCTGGACGTGAACAACGTCTTCGTGAACAGCCGCAACTTTGGCTTCGATCCACGCGCGTGGATCGACCTCATCCCGCCCCAGCGCGTGGTCCAGATGCACGTCGCGGGACATCTCGTCCGTGCCGACGGACTCCGCATCGACACACACGGAGAGCCCATCCCGGACGGGGTATACGATCTGTTGGAGTACACGCTGCGCCGCGTAGGGCCTCGGCCAGTGCTCCTCGAACGGGACAACAACATCCCCACGCTCGAAGAGCTCCTCGCAGAGGTCAGGCGCCTCGAAGCCGTCTATGAGCGCGCCCTCGAGACTACAGGTGCTGCATGACCACCCTACCGCCGCTGGAAGAGCTCCAACGCAACGCTCTCGACACCTGCTTCAAGCGCGCTCCGACCGACGCGGACTTCGAGCGCCTCGGCGACGCCAAACGTTGGCGCGTGTATCGAAGCATGGTGCGCGCTCGCCTTCGACGCGTGAACGAAGCGGCCCTCCCCCGCACCCGCCGGGCGCTCGGCGACGCCGCCTTCGGGGAGCTCTTCAGCGCTTGGCTCGACGAAGCCCCGCCACGGACGCGCTACTTCCGTGAGGTCCCCATGGGATTGCTCGAACACGCCTTGCCGTGCCTCGCGCAGGACGAGCGCCCGTGGCTCGCCGACTTGGCCCGCTACGAGCTGGCCACCTGGCGCGTCAAGCAGCTCGACGACCGCGAGGTGCCCCCAACGAGCGATTTGAGCTTCGACCGACCGCCCGTGCTCACGCCCGCGCTCGAGCTGCTCGACGTGGGCTGGTCCGTGCACCGCGCGCGAAAGACCCACGACTACCGGAAGGGTCCGTTTCATCTCGCGATCTACCGCAGCCGCGATCACCGTGCGGTCACGATGGAGCTCAACCCGCTCGCCCGGGACCTCGTCAAGAGCTGGCGCGGCGGAGACGAGCCGCTCACGGAACGCGTGCGCCGGGTCGCCGAGGAGCGGAACACCGCCATCGACCAGGGCTTCTTGGAGAGCCTCGGCGCGATGCTCGCCGACTTCCTCGAGCGGGGCATCGTGCTCGGAAGTCGCGCCTGAACGGATCGGGACCGGCCTGCGCTGCCGGCGCGCAACCACGGCACAGAACCCCACGCCGCCGCCCGGCCAAGAGTCCGCCCCGGCATCGAACCTGAGGGATCGCGCCCATCTCAACAGCGATCGTCGATGGATCCGTGGACTGGGCGGGACCGGCGCATGCGTGAGCCGAGGGAATGCCGAGCATTCTCGAGGGGAGAGGGGGCAGAGGGCGTGCGCAGGCCGCACAGCGGCGACGAGGGGTCTTGAGACGGGCTCTAGGCGCCGACGAAGGCTCCACCGCACACACGCAGGAGCGCGCCGGTGACGCCCTGAGCGCCGGGGGTCGCCAGGAACGTCACGAGCTGAGCGACGTCCTCGGGACGTCCCCCCTGCCCCAGTGCGCTGAGGCGGCGCGCAACCTCCCGGATCGCCACGGGCATGGCGCCGGTGAGCCGCGTCTCGATGAACCCAGGCGCGACCGCGTTGACGGTGATCCCGCGGTCGGCGAGCAGCGGCGCCAAGGCCTGGACGTAGCCAATGACCCCCGCCTTC
>JALVDI010000674.1 GCA_027009115.1 Polyangiaceae bacterium
AGCGCCGGGAGGGCGAAGGTGCCGTGCCGTTGCGGGATGATCAGCCACTGCACCCGCCGCGAGCCGCCGACGCGGTCGCGCGGCTGTTCGATGTGATCTTCGGTGGTGGGCGGGAGCACCTCCAGGCCGTCGATGGGAGGGAGCGTGAAGTTCACGTCACGGACGTTGCCGGTCCCTCGGACCACCGCGGTGAGCGTGACGGCGTCGCCGGTTCGCGCTTGGTTGCGGTCGAGCTGCGCGTCGATGGTGTAGCGGCCGACGACCGCGCCCGGCGGGGGGTTGGGGAGCGGCCGCGCTCGGATCGTAATCGGCACGCCGCTGCGTCGGAGCTCGGCCTGGCCACCCCCGCCGAAGAGGTCGAAGAGCGAACCGCTCTGGAGCACGACCTCGGGGGCGCCGATGGTCAGCTCCCCCTCCCGTAGGGGAAAGGCCGCGAAGCGACGGAGGAGGTAGACGCGGTAGTACACGCCCTGGATCCGTTGGGTTTGTGCCTCGAGGGTGCGCTGCGGCGGCAGCAGGTCGTGGACCCAAAAGCCATCGGCGCTCGGCTCGCGGGTCACCTGCGGCGCCGCGTGGATGGGCTCGCGGGTGTACAGGTAGACGCTGACGGTGACCTGCTCACCCACGTAGGGTTCGGCTTCGTCGGCGACGGTGCGGAGAAAGGCCCGCGGGTCGACTTGGGCTCCATCGACTTCCACCCGTGAGCTTGCGCTACCGGCCACGCCGGAGGCGGGGGGCTGCGGGCCGGTCGGTGGCGTCGTGCCCGGAGGCGTCACGGGCTGTTGCGGTGTGCCGCCCACGACGATGGTGACGGGTTCGCTCGAGAACGACCTCCCACCGGCGGTGACCGTCGCCGGGGTCAGCTCGTAGCGCCCGGGGGTCCGCGCGACGAGCGTGTAGGTCTGGACGGTCGTCGACTGGACGACTTGCTGCTGGCCGCCGAAGCCAAAACGGAACTGCACCGGGCGTGAGACCTGTCGGGCGCGGATTTCGAAGGGCGAGAGATCCGGGACGGCGATATGGTCGACGTCGGCGCCGCTGATGTCGGCCCGGATCTGCAGACGGAAGGGCTGGCCCACGGCGACCTCGGTGCGGTCGGTGGTCATGCTGACGCGTCCGCTGACGTTCTGGGCCGAGCCCAGGCCGGAGGGGAGCGCCACGGCGATGGCGATCGTGAGGAGGAGGGCTCGCATCACCAGTCGTGGATGATCCGCCGCCGTTCGCGCAGGGCGCGGCGGTGGGCGCGGATCCGTTGAAGGCTGCGCTCGTCGTCTTGGAGCGCGTCGAGGACGCGCTCGACATGGCTCGGCAGGCGCTGCCCCTCGGCGTCACCTTCCTGCGGCTGCTGGTTCTGCTGCCGTTGGTTCTGCTGCTGCTGCTGTTGGTCCTGCTGCCGCTGCTGTTGGTCCTGCTGCCGCTGCTGTTGGTCCTGTTGCTGCTGGTCCTGTTGCTGCTGGTCCTGTTGCTGCTGGTCCTGTTGCTGCTGGTCCTGTTGCTGCTGGTCCTGCGGCTGTTGGTCCTGTTGCTGCTGGTCCTGCGGCTGTTGGTCCTGTTG
>JALVDI010000675.1 GCA_027009115.1 Polyangiaceae bacterium
TGCAGCACCCGGCGGCTCGGAGCCGTGAGGCGGTTGCTCTGTGTTCCGTTTGCCGCAAGGCGGGTGATGCTCGTGAGCTCTGTGTTCCGTTTGCGGCAGGGCGGGTGATGCTCGTGAGCTCTGTGTGGCTCCGGTTGCTCTGTCACTCCGGTTGCTTCGTTGCTCTGTCACTCCGGTTGCTCTGTCACTCCGGTTGCTCTGTCACTCCGGTTGCTTCGTGGCTCGCACCCTTCCGGCGGCCGCCGGCGGCCGCCACCCCTCCGCCCGTCGATCCGCCCCAGGAGGTGGTCCAAATGCCTGTGATCACGCGGCGGCCTGTTCGGCACAGGACGTGAAGTGGCCCCCGTGAGCGCACTGCGCGCGATCCAAGGAGGTTCGATGTTGAAAGAGAAGATCAAGGCGATGGACGACGCCATGCGCGCCATCGAGAAGCAGTTCGGCAAGGGGGCGATCATGCGTCTGGGCGACCGCAAGGTGGAGCGCGTTCCGGTCATCCCGACGAGCTGCCCGAGCTTGGACGCTGCCCTGGGGATCGGCGGCTACCCGCGGGGGCGGGTGATCGAGATCTTCGGCCCGGAAGCCAGCGGGAAGACCACGCTCACCTTGCACGCCATCGCGGAGTGTCAGCGCGCCGGTGGCGTGGCTGCCTTCATCGACGCCGAGCACGCCCTCGACGTGCAGTACGCGCAAGCCCTCGGCGTCGACGCCAAGAGCTTGTTGGTGAGCCAGCCCGACACGGGGGAGCAGGCGCTCGACATCACCGAGACCCTCGTGCGCTCCGGAGCGGTCGACCTGGTCGTCGTGGATTCCGTCGCGGCGCTCGTGCCCCAGGCCGAGATCGACGGCGACATGGGCGACGCGCACGTGGGGCTCCAGGCGCGCCTGATGAGTCAGGCGTTGCGCAAGCTGACGGGGGTGGCTCACCGCACCGGTACGGCGCTCATGTTCATCAACCAGCTCCGCATGAAGATCGGCGTCATGTTCGGCTCGCCGGAGACGACGACCGGAGGCCACGCCCTCAAGTACTACGCGTCGATGAGGCTGGATGTCCGCCGTATCGGCGCCATCAAGCAGGCGGACCAGGTGCTCGGCAACCGGACCCGGGTGAAGGTCGTCAAGAACAAGCTCGCGCCACCCTTCCAGAAGGTCGAGTTCGACATTCGCTACGGCGAGGGCATCGATGCCGTCAGCGATCTCTTGGACGCGGCCGTCGAGGCCGGCGTCGTCGAGAAGAACGGCGCGTACTACCGCTTCGCGGGGGCGACTCTTGGGCAGGGGCGTGAGAAGGCGCGCCTGGCGCTCAAGGAGGACGAGGGCCTCCGCCGGAAGGTCCAGGATGCGCTCGGGTCCGAGCCGGGGGCCACGAAGGCCGCCTGAAGCTCGGGCCGCCCGAGGGAGGTCCCCGGCCGGTGTCCCCAGGAGGTTCGGCCGGTGTCTCCAGGAGGCCCGGCCGGTGTCTCCAGGAGGCCCGGCCGGTGTCCCCAGGGGGTTCGGCCGGTGTCTCCGGGGAGGCGTCTTGACCGTCGGGCCCAGAAGGATGAAACGCCGGTGTTTCGCTGTCACAGGTTGCTTCGGCACTGTCGCGCGGGCGGTCCGCGACCATCGGCCGGTTTGCGCTGCGGCTGCCCAGGGGTGACGTGGTGTCCCCACGAGGCGGCGTGACCGTCGGGCCCAGGAGGATGAAACGCCTGTGTTTCGCTCGCTGTTGCAGGTTGCTTCGTCGCTGGTCGTGCGGGTGGTCCGCGACCATGAGCCGGTCTGCCCCGCGGCTGCCGGGCCGATGTGGGAGCGTTTGTCGTCCGCCCACAGGACGCGGGGATGAGAGGTGGAGCAAGACCGGCCTCTGGCGGTGGGCACACCGTTTGCCTGGCTGGGAGCGATATGCGGATCCTTTGCATCCTTACCGTCTCGACCGTGCTGCTCGTGCTTCGCCCGCGCGGCGCCGCGGCCGAGCCTGCGTGGGCGTCGGAACAACAGCATGAGAACGAGGCGCCGTGCGGGGAGCAGTCCGTGCATTCGGCGCACTCGGTCGTCTTGTCGGTGAGCCTACTGCCCAGGGTCGACGGCTGGGACTCTGCGTTCGGTCACCGGAGCGGCTGGGGACTGGCTGGCGGGATCGAGTTCTCGCCTTGGCCTTCGTGGACCGACGTCTACGTGGAGGTCACCTTCTTGACCAACCGCGAGCAGCGCCTGATCTCCGCCGATCTTGGGCTGAAGATCCCGTTTCATGTCGGGGGTCAATGGGAAGTCCACGGGGTTGTGGGGCCTGCACTGGCCTACGAGCATTTTCGAGAGAACCGGAGCACCGGCGTCGTCGCGGAGTCGAGCTTCGTCGTGGGCGTGGTCGCGGGGCTTGGGGCGACTTACTGGATGCACCGCCACGTCGGAGTCACACTCGACGTCAACTACCGCGTGCTCGGTGGCGAGGGCATCGCGCACCGTCTCTTCAGCGCGCTGGGGATCGCGTCTCGTTGGTGAGCGGACGAGGTCGGTGCGGAGGAGCCCACTCATCGGCTCCACGAGCGGATCGCGCGTGTCCCTCAGAAGGGAGCTCCGGTCGGCAAACGCGGCGCAGCGTCAACGCGTTGACGACCTCGGGTTGGATGTTCGCGTGCAGGGCTCGTGGGCGGACCTTCGGCGGGCCCCGCCCCTGCGCCGTCCGTCGTCTCAGCCGGTGGGGGAGCCCGGCGCCGGCACCTCGACGTCGACGAGGCACTCGAGGTCGACCCGTGTGCCGAAGGGCGGGACCGCGTCCTCCGTGTAGAGGACCTGCTCGCAGGATCCGTCGGCGTCGTAACGCCAGCCGACGGTCGCGGTGCCGACGGCTTGTTGGACGAGGCAGACCTCACGACCTTCGGGGGAGAGTTCGAGGAAGCTCCGGGCGGGGAGGTCGAGGCAGCGGGCGCCCTCCGGCAGCGTCTCGCGCACCTCGCAGGCGACGGCGCCCTCTGCGTCGGGCGTCAGGGAGCGGGTGGCGCAGACGCCGCTGACCCGTCCGCCCAGGCGCCGCGTGAGCTCGGCGATGGCCGGCTGGAAGCTCTCGGCACAGATGCTCCGCACCAGCGAGCCTTCGAAGCGTTGGGCGAGCTCGACGTAGCGCCGTCCGGGCGCCGCCTGGCCACGGCTCTCGCCGGTGGTGGAGTCGAAGGACTCGCAGGCAGGCACGAGACCCAGGGCGTTGTCGGAGGTGAGCCGATACTGCATGCGCTCGTCGGCGAGCATGGTCTCGAGGGAGGCTTCCTGCAGATCCTCCGGCAGCCCGACGAGGGCGGCGAACAAGAACGACTCGGGGTCGCGGCCGGCAAGGAGGCCGGCGACGAGGCCATCGATGGGTTCGAGCAGGTTCGGCTCGCGCACACAGCGCTGGTTGAGCTCGCGGCCCGTCTCCGAACCGGCGAAGAACCCCGCGGCATCTCCCAAGGAGCAGTCCTCTTCGTCGGAGAGGACGACCACGGCGAGGAGCGCCTCGGGTCTGGGGAAGGGCGTCGTTCCGGGGGGCTGATCGAGGGCGAGGACCGCGGCGGCCAGAGGCTGTTCGAGGCCACAGCCGCTCGTGCCGGCGTCCGTCAGGCACCCAACCTGCGCGGCGAAGGCCGCCGGGTCGTCTCCTTCTCGCCAGCGGAGCACGGCGTTGGGTCCGCACGCGGGCGTCACCCGGAGCGCGCCGTCGTCGCCGCGTCCGCCGCTGGCCGCGCAGGCGGCGCCCACCCGCGCGCTCGACACGGGCACGCCGCGGGTTCCGAGGTTGGTGGTGACGACGGCGACGTGCAGCGACTGGACGGCGTTCCACTCGGGGTTGCCCTCGGCGTCGAGGGGCGGGTTCGTCAGCCCTTCGATGAGGCGCGGGATCTCGCGCTCCAGGCTGGCCTGCTCTTCGGCCATCGAGCCTGAGTCGTCGATGACGAAGAGCAGATCGACGTCGCCGACGCCGTCGTTGCCGACGTCTACGTGGAAGAAACGGCTGACGTGGGGGTCGATGGGGCCGATGTCCCGCGGATTGCAGCCGATGATCAGGGTCGAGACGCACAGCAGCGCCGGCGCGATCGAGCGCATGGGAACCTCCTCGGCGGCGCCCTTCCGGTGAGGGCTCTCGCCTTCTGAGGGTGAGTCGCTCGAAGGGATCCAGGTTTCCAACGTACATGCGCTTCGCTGGCTCTTGTGAGCGTGCCGCTCAGCGCTCTCTTTGTTTCGCCGCGACCTTGTGGAAGAGTGCCGCCATGGCCCGGGTGCTCGTCGTGGATGACGAGGAGAACATTCGCCTCGTCCTTCGAACGTTGCTGAAGAAGCACGGCTACGAGGTCACGACGGCTGCGAGCGCCGAGGAGGCCCTCGCGACGATCGAGGACGACCCTCCGGACTTCGTCATCGCGGACGTGCGGATGCCCGGAATGAGCGGGATCGACCTCGTCCGCGAGCTGTCGAGCCGCGGTGTGGAGGCGGTGACGATCGTGATGAGCGCCTATGGCTCGGTCGAGCTTGCGATCGAGGCGATGAAGGCCGGTGCCTACGACTACGTGAGCAAGCCCTTCAAACAGGACGAGGTGCTCCTGGCGCTGCGCAAGGCCGAGGAACGCGAGTCCCTGCGGCGGGAGAACGCGCGTCTACGAAAGCAGGTCCGGGAGCAGCAGAGTCTCGGCGCGATGCTTGGCAAGAGCAGCGCCATGCAGCGCGTGTTTCGCACCGTGGAGAAAGTTGCCGGCTACGACACCACCGTCCTCGTGCAGGGCGAGAGCGGCACCGGCAAGGAGCTCGTCGCGCGCGCCTTGCACGATCTCAGCCCACGGAGCGCGCGCCCCTTCGTGGCGGTCAACTGCGGCGCCATTCCCGAAGCGCTGCTCGAGAGCGAGCTCTTCGGTCACAAGAGGGGGGCGTTCACCGACGCGCACTCGGACAAGAAGGGGCTCTTCGAAGCGGCGGACGGCGGCACGCTCTTCCTCGACGAGCTCGGCGAGCTCCCGCTGCAGCTCCAGGTGAAGCTCCTGCGCGTCCTTCAAGAAGGGACGGTCCGTCCTTTGGGCGCGACCGCGGACCGCCCTGTGGATGTGCGAGTGGTTGCGGCGACCGTCCGCAACCTCGCCGACGAGGTAAAGGAAGGACGCTTCCGCGAGGACCTCTACTACCGCCTGAATGTCCTGCAGGTGGACATCCCACCGCTGCGGGAGCGGCGCGAGGACATCCCCTTGCTGCTCGAGCATTTCATCGAGGCGCACAACGGTCGCCTCGGCACGCGAATTCGGGGCATCGACGCCAAGGCTCGCAAGCTCCTGCTCGCCTATCCCTGGCCCGGCAACGTCCGGGAGCTCGAAAACGTCGTCGAGCGCGCGGTCGTGCTGGCCGAGGGCGACGTCGTCACGGCGGACGACCTCCCCGATCGGATCAAGGAGCCGGCCGATCCGGCGCGCGTCGTGCTGGAGAGCGGGGAGCTCTCCATCAAGAAGATGCAGCGGTTCATGGAGCGGACGTTGATCGCGCGCGCCCTCGAAAAGACCCAAGGAAACCGGACCGCCGCCGCCAAGCTCCTCGAGATCAGCAACCGGGCGCTGCTCTACAAGATCAAGGACTACGGGTTGCGCTGACCGGTCGCGCTGACGATCGGCGTGCCTCAGGGCTGGAGGTGGAGCGTTCGGGCGCGTCGGTGGCGCGTTCGCCGGTCGGATCGCTCCGGGTCGGATCGCTCCGGGTCGGATCGCTCCGGGTCGGTTCGCTCCGGGTCGGTTCGCTCCGGGTCGGCTCCTCGTTTCGCGTCGGGGTCTCCCCGCTGGGCGAGCCCAGAAGCCGCAGCGCCCACGGGAAGAACGAGGCCCACTCGGCCGCCGGAGCAGGCACGGGGCTTGCGCCGGGCTCCCGCTCGGCCTCCCTTTCCTCCTCCTCGCGCTCACTCGGGTCAGGGGCGTCGACGAAAGCGGTCACCGTGCCGTCCTCTTCGACGATCTCGATCGCGAGGGGGACGTCGCCCTGCGGTCGTGGGCGTGGGATGGTCCTCGCCCGTCGGTTGCGCCGCGGACCCCGCAGCGTCCCGTAGCGCGGGCGCCTCCCCGGGCGGGACCAGTCCA
The DNA here is from genome assembly GCA_027009115.1 of Polyangiaceae bacterium. Taxonomy (GTDB): domain Bacteria; phylum Myxococcota_A; class Polyangia; order Polyangiales; family Houyiibacteriaceae; genus JALVDI01. The sequence goes on from JALVDI010000675.1 coordinate 6,054, forward strand.
CCCACTGGGTGCGTCGCAGCCGGGCGTCCACGTGCACGAAGGTGCTACGCGGATAGTAGCCGCAGCCCGTGTGTTGGATGCGGCGGCACTTTTCCCAGAGAGTGCGGTTGGCGACCCCGCGGATGCGGATGTCGGCGGCGCGCCCCCGGGTGTGGCGGCTCGTCTCCCGGGTGTAGCCGCCGGCTGCTCGGAAGCCGCTGACAAGGGTGATCGGCCGCCCGCCGAAGGCGTCGGAGAGGTCCGCGAGCAGGCGGGCCAGGCGCGGGTGGGCTTCCCGGACCGGGTCGTCTTCGTGGCGGCGCATGATCGAGCCGAGCTCGCGGAGGGCGCCGCGCAGCACCCGCCGCTCGGCATCGACCAGTTGAAGGGTCGTTCGCTCCCCGCGACGGATGATCGTGACGCGGCCGGGGTGCTCCGGTGTTCCCCAGTCGCGGTCGAGGCGCTCCCGCGGGGAGTATCCCGGCAGGTGCAGCCGTTGGTAGGCCCGCAGTCGTGCGTGGCGGCGGAGCCGGTTGGTCCGTCGGAGCTCCTC
>JALVDI010000676.1 GCA_027009115.1 Polyangiaceae bacterium
AGGCAGAAACCGCTACACCGCGGCCTGGGGCGTGCCGGAGCTGCGGGGCGCCATCGCCCGCCGGAGCGAGGAGCGTCGCGGCGTGTTCCACAAGCCCGCGAGCGTCGTGGTGTCCGTGGGCGCCAAGCATTCGCTGTTCAACCTCGCCCAGGCGCTCTATGACCCGGGCGACGAGGTGATCGTGCCCGCGCCTTATTGGGTGAGTTATCCGGCGCAGGTCGCCCTCGCGGGCGCGACGCCGGTCCTCGTGCCGACGGCGGAGGACGAGGGCTTCAAGCTCACGCCCGAGCGCCTCGCCGGGGCGCTGACACCAAAGACCAAGGCGCTGATACTCTGCACACCCAGCAACCCGACGGGCAGCGCCTACTCCGCCGGCGAGCTGAAGGCCCTCGCCGAGGTGCTGGCGGACCACCGATGCTGGATCGTCGTCGACGAGATCTACGGTGAGCTCGTCTACGGAGGCTTCGAGCAGCAGTCCATGCTGACCGTGGCGCCGGAGCTTCGTGACCGGATCCTCGTCGTCGACGGCGTCAGCAAGACCTACGCGATGACCGGTTGGCGCATCGGCTGGATGATCGGGCCTGAGGAGGTCGCGGCGGCCTGCAACAAGCTCCAGGGCCAATCGACGACGAACCCGACCTCCAACGCTCAGTGGGCGGCCCTAGCTGCTCTCGAGGGGCCGCAGGACTGCCTGCGAGAGTTCCGCGCGGCCTTCGAGCGACGCCGCGCACGGATCGTGGAAGGGCTCCAGAAGATCGAGGGCGTCTCTTGTCGCGTGCCGGACGGCGCCTTCTACGCCTTCGCCAACGTCGGGGGCCTCCTGGGCAAGCGGGCGGGCGACGTGGTGTTGGAGGACGACCTCGCCGTCGCCGCCTACCTACTGGAGGAGGCGCGCTGCGCCGTCGTGCCCGGTTCGGCCTTTGGCGCCCCTGGCTTCCTCCGCATCAGCTACGCTTGCAGCGAGGCGCAGATCGACGAGGGCTTGCGCCGCATCGGCGACGCCGTCGCGAAGCTTCGCTGACTCGGACGCAGCCGCGCGAGAGAGCAAGAGAAGGAGCAAAAGAAAAGGCCGATCCCGAAGGACCGGCCTCTTCTCGTTGGGATCGACTCAGCCTTCGAGGGCTGCGTCGATGGCGGCCTTGAAGGCCTCGAAGGGCTGCGCTCCCTGGAGGAGCTTGCCGTTGATGAAGAAGCTCGGCGTGCCGATGCGCGCGCCGGCGGCTCGGACGGCCTCCATGTCGGCGTCCACTGCGGCCTTGTGGGTCTCGTTGTCGAGCGCCGCGCGGAACTGCGCCATGTTGATGCCTCCGACCTGCTGGGCGTAACGCTCGAGGTCGGCGCGTTGGAGCGCCCGCTGGTTCTGGAAGAGCAGGTCGTGGTAGGCCCAGAAGCCCTCGTTGCCGCGCTGGCGGAAGACCTCCATGGCGGCCTGTGCCGCGAGGTGCGCCTGCTGGTGGAAGGGCAGCGGGTAGTTGCGCCAGACGATCCGAACGCGGTCGCCGTATTCGTCGAGGATGCGACGGACCGTCGGGTTCACACGGCTGCAGAAGGGGCACTGGAAGTCGCTGAACTCCTGGATCACGACGCGTGCGTTGCGGTTGCCCTTGCTGGGCGCGTTGCGTGGCACCGGGATGCGATAGACCTGGTTCGGATCCGGGCGGTTGGGCTGCGGCCGCTCGGCGGCTCCTCCGTTGACGAACTGCGGAGAGGTCGCGCCGTTGCGGATCGTCTCGGCGTACACCCGGGCGCGGGGCGTGCCTCGCTGCACGAGCGCCCGTGCCTTGGCGAGCTCCTGGTCGACGACGGCCTTGAAGGCCTCGAAGGGCTGCGCGCCCCGCAGGTTGCGGCCGTTGATGAAGAAGCTCGGCGTGCCGGTGGCCCCGAGACTCCGGGCGAGGTTCTGCTGCCGCTCGATCACGTCCGCGTGCTCCTCGTTGTCCAGGGCGGCGCGGAACTGAGCCATGTTCAGGCCGATCTCCTGAGCCCAGCGCTCGAGGTTCTCACGGGTGAGGCTCCGCTGGTTCTCGAACATCTTGGCGTGCATCTGCCAGAAGGCGTCGTTGCCCCGCTGCTCGTAAGCCTCGAGGGCCGCGATGGCGGCGGGCTTGGCGTTGCGGTGGAAGGGCAGCGGGTTGTTCATCCAGACGACGCGGATGTCCCGGCCGTACTCTTCGAGGAGCCGGTTGATCGTCGGTTCCACGCGACCGCAGAAGGGGCACTCGAAGTCGGAGAACTCCACGACGGTCACGAGGGCGTCGTCTGGCCCACGCTGCGGGAGCATGTCGCCCTGCAGTTCGACCTTGTAGACCGCGTTCGGGTCCGGTTGGCGGCGCGCCTGCTGCTGTTGCTGCTGAGGCTGGGGCGGAGGGGTCGTCCGCGCGTTGCGCATCAGCTCGGCGTAAACGCGGCCTGCGGGCGTGCCGCTTTGGACCATCCGCCGTGCGTTGGCGAGCTCACGGTCGATGACCTCCTTGAAGCGCTCGAAGGGCTGGGCGCCGGTGAGCTGGACGCCGTTGATGAAGAAGTTGGGCGTGCCCCGAGCGCCGACCCGCGCCGCGAGCTGCTGGTCGGCCTGGATGCGGTCCATGTGCTCTTCGTTGTCGAGAGCAGCGCGCACCTGCGCCATGTCGAGGCCGGCCTGCTGGGCGTAACGCTCCAGGTCGGCGCGGCTGAGGGCTCGCTGGTTCTCGAAGAGCAGGTCGTGCACCTGCCAGAACTTCTCCGCGCCGCCCTGCTCGTAGGCTTCCATGGCGAGGATCGCCGCAGGCTTGGCGTTCTGATGGAAGGGCAGCGGGTTGTTCATCCACACGATCCGCACCTGGCCTCGGTACTCGTTCAGGATGCGGGAAGTCGTCGGCAGCACCCGCTTGCAGAAGGGGCACTGGAACTCCGAGAACTCGACGATGGTTACGAGGGCGTCTTCGGGGCCCTTGCTCGGGTTCGCATCGGTGACCGGCACGCGCAGGCGGACGGTTTCGCCGGGTTGCGCCGGCCCGGCTCCACGACCGGAGCCCTCTTCCTCGCTCGGCGTGTCGGTCTCGGCGGCGAGGTCGACGTTGGCGACGCTCTCGTCGTCGTCGCCTCCTCCGGTGGCTTGCCCGATGGCGAAGCCGCCCACGAACGCGATCATGATCGCGATGACTGCGGATCCTCTACTCATGGAAACTCTCCTGTGGCGGGGACCTCCCCGCCTTCTCTCGTTGTCGATTGGGGTGAGTCATCGGCGCCATCGCCTTGCCGCCGGTCGGTCGGACCGAGGCGTAGAGCGAAGGCGGCGCGCGCACCAGCGTGCCGTCGCGGAAAGGGCGGAAGTGGCGGCGCTGGGCGCGTCAGGCGCGCGGGGGCCTGTCGACTCGATCCGAGACACCGGCGCTCGGCCCAGCACCCACCGAGGGCGTGCAGGGTCGTGCCGGATCCATCGTGTCGCGGGGGGGCGCCTCGGTCCAGGCCAAGGCCGGGCCGGGGACCGTCGGCGGCGGCGTGTCCGGTCGTCCTTGCTGCGGCGCGCAGCGGGGCCCGTCGTTGCCCTCACACCAGAGCACGTTCTCGAGCGGTGGGGGCGGCGCCGGCGCGAGGCTGGTGATGTCCTCGAGGGGTCGCGACAAGGCTTCCTCGTCGGCCGTCGGTGTGGCCGGGTCCGCCGTGCCGACCCCGAAGCTCCCGTCGGGGCCGAGGCAGGCGCATGCTTGTGCGGCTCGCGCGCTCAGCGGCGCGAAGAGGGTCGCAAGGAGCGCGCAGCTGGCCAGGGAGAGCCGCATTCGAGGCGGAGCATAGTCGGCTCCGATGGGAGGGCAAGAGGGGAACCCTTGGGGCGAGGCCGGAACGAACGAGGCCTGGCAGTCCCTTGAACGGACTTTCTTGCGCCTTACGTCCAAGAGCGCTCCTGCGCGGCGCCTCGCGCCTGAAGAATCTTCAGGGTTTCCTCGCCCGGCTGCATCGCGCAGGGGCATCTTCGCGACCGCGATCCATCGCTGGGTACGGACTGCCAGGCCCGCCGGAATAGGCCTGGGGGCGGGTGCGTTGGGGTCATGAAACGGGAGCGGTCCGGCATCTGCTGGTCGAGCCGTCCTCTCCTTCCTCTGTCCCCTCCACCGCTAGCCGATGCCGCCGCTCCCCGTTTCCGCCGCTCCCCGTTTCCGGGCGTTCGGCTTCCTGGGCGCTCAGAGTGCGGCGAGGGCCTGCGCGAGGGCCTGCGCGCTGGCGAAGCGATCGGCCCGCCGGGGAGCCATGGCCCGCTCGACAAGGGCGACGAGCGCTGGCGAGAGCCGAGGGTTGCGCGCAGAGAGCGGCACGCCTCCGCCCATCACGATCTGGTACAGCAGCTTGGCTGGGTTTCGTTCGGTGAACGGGATCTCGCCCGCGAGGCTCTCGTAGAGGAGCACTCCCAGGGCGTAGATGTCGATGCCCTCGTCGATCGTGTCAGCGCCCGTGAGCAACTCGGGGGCCATGTAGATGGGCGTGCCGATGACTTCTCCGGTTCGCGTCAGGCGTTCGAGGCCGTGGACCTTGGAGCTCCCGAAGTCGACGAGCTTGGCGGCGGCGCCGGCGGCGGGTGCGGCCAGGAGGAAGACGTTGGCGGGCTTGAGATCCCCATGCAGCACACCGTGCTCGTGGGCGGCGCTCAACCCGCCGCAGATGCTGCGCACCACCGGAGCGACCACCTCGAAGGGGACGGGGCCCTCGCGCGCGATGCGGCTGCCGAGGGTTTCCCCTTCGAGCAACTCCATCGTCAGGTAGTTGCGCCCGCGCTCGTCGGCCCCGACGTCGAGGACCCGGACGATGGCGGGGTGGTCGAGGGCCTTGAGGACCGACGCTTCCCGTCGGAAGCGCCGGCGGGCTTCGCGGTCGCGCGAGAGCTCCGGGTGGAGCAGCTTGACCGCGACTCGCTGACCGCTCGTCTCGTCCAGCGCCTGGAGCACCGCTCCCATGCCTCCCGCCGCGAGCTTGCGCTCGATGCGGTAGCGCGACGCGAAGAGATCGCCGGCGCCAGGGAGGGCCGCGGACACGGCGAGAGGGTAACGCGCGCTCGGTTCGACAGCTCGCTGAAAAACGATCGTCGATCGATCCGTAGACTGGGCGGGACCGGGGCCGCATCCGCGAGGTGAGGAAATGCCGAGCATTCTTGAGGTGAGAGGATGGCGGCAGAGGGCGCGCAGGCGGCGGAGCGGCGACGAGGGGTGTCGAGAGGGGCTCGAGACCCAAGCATCGGGGGAGCGCCGGATGTTCGCTCTGGGGCCGTCTGTCGGGCACACTGGGTCGGTGCGCCGCTGCAACGTGTGCTGGATCCTCTTCGTAGTCGTCGCGTGTGGAGGGGCTCACGGGGGCCCCGAAGAGCCGGATTCGGAACCTCTGGAGGGCGATCCGGACGCGCCGCCGAGCATGGAGGCCCTGCCTTCGGACGCGCGGGTTCCCGCCGAGTTCTCCGAGAGGATGCGGTTTGCGTGGACGCTCACGGCCGAGAGCTTCGAGCTCGAGCGCCCGCCAAGGCCACCGATCGAGGCGCGCATGCAGGAGCTGCAGGAGTGGTCCGACGGGGAGCTTCAGCGGTGGCTCGAGCAGAAGAATCGGTTGGTGGAGGCGGCGCGCGCGGAGCTCAACGTGGCCGCCGAGGAGACCCACGCCCAGCGCGTCTGGGCCGGCGCCTTGGTGGGGCTCATGTACGAGGACATCGCGCGGGTCCTCTTCGATGTCCCCATGCCCATCGAGCTCCGCCGCGAGCCCGACATCGCGCGGGTGTACCGCGAGGTCGTCGTCGCCCAGGCCCGTCCCTACCTCGAACACGCGCGTCGGGCCTACCGTGCGTGCGAGCTCAACGGGCGCCGCCAAGGTTCCGCGCTCCGGAACTGGTCGCGTTTCTGTGAGGAGCGCCGTGTTCGGCTGCCGGACCTCGACCTGGTGCCCGGCGAGTCCTCGACGACCGTCGAGGTCATCCGAGAGTAGGACGGGTGCGGCGGTGATCCCCTTCCTCGCAGCGCGCGATGCGGCGGCCCTGGACCGCCTGCTCGATGGGGCCGGGGCTTCCCTCGACCCGACCGTGCGCGGAACGCTGCTGCGCTTCGCGGAGCTGGTCAGCGCCTGGGGGCGCAAGACCGATCTGGTCAAGGCCTCGACCGCGGCCGAACTCGCCGAGGTGCTCTTCCTCGATGCCCTCGTGCTGGCCCGCGTCGTGGGAGGAGAGGGCCGCGTCATCGATGTCGGGGCGGGCGCCGGTGCGCCGACTCTCCCGTTGCTCCTGCTCAGGCCCGGGCTGAGGGCCACGCTCGTCGAGCCGCGTCGTCGTCGGGTCGCGTTCCTGCGGACGGCCGTCGGGGCCCTCGGTCTGAGCGGGCGAGCGGAGGTGCGCGAGGGGCGCCTGGGTGACCCGCCGTCTTCGGCCCTGCGGGGCTTCGACGTGGCGCTCTCGCGCGCCACCTTCGCCCCCGACGAGTGGTTGCGGCGCGGCGCTGAGCTGGCGGAGCGGGTGGTGGTGCTGCTCGCCAAGGGGGCGCCGCCTTCGTTGCCCGGCTGGACCACCGAGGGAGAGGAGCGGTACGCCGTCCCCTCGTCCGGAGCGCCCCGCCGCGTCCTCTCC
>JALVDI010000677.1 GCA_027009115.1 Polyangiaceae bacterium
CCACGTTCAGGCGAAGGGCCGTCGAAACGCTCGTCTCGCTACCCTCGCGACGCCGCACCTTCGCAAACCTCGGTGCCCGCCTCTCGAAGGTCTCGTTCAACGCCCGCGCCGACTCGCGCCGGAGTCGACCCGACCAATACCGCAGCGAACCCAGCTTCAGCCCGTGCTCCTCGCAGTACCCCGTCGCCGTCTTCCCCGCTAACACGCCACCGCTCGACGTGCTCAGCCCACTCCGCTCTCGATAGCTCCATCCCCCAAACCTGAGCGACCCCGTCCTCAAGCGGAACACGGGGCTCATGCAGCGCTTACTTGCCTCTGCCTCTGCCTCTGCCTGCTTCTGCCCGAGGCAAGAAGGGTGGAACCTTGCCTCTCGAGAACCTTGGAACCTTGCCTCTCGAGAACCTTGCCTCTCGAAGAACCTTGGAAGAACCTTGGCCCGAGGCAAAAAGGGTGGAACCTTGCCTCTGGCGCTTGAACCTTGCCTCTGGCGCTTACTTGCCTCTGCCTCTGCCTGCTTCTGCCCGAGGCAAAAGGGGTGGAACCTTGCCTGCGGCACAACCTTGGTGGCCACGAGGCAAGAAGGGTGGAACCTTGCCTCCGGCGCTTACTTGGCGCTTACTTGCCTCTGCCTCTGCCTCTGCCTGCTTCTGCCCGAGGCAAGAAGGGTGGAACCTTGCCTCCGGAACCTTGCCTCCGGAAGAACCTTGGAACCTTGCTTCCGGAAGAACCCTGGAGCCTTGCTTCCGGAAGAACCTTGGTGGTGGAACCTTGGCTTGCCTGGTGGAACCTTGGCCTGCCACTGGGACGTTGCCTCCCGTGGAAGCCTTGCCTCCCGAAAAAAACCTTGCTTCCTCACGCACTCCGCACTCCAGGTGCGCTCCGCTGTAGACTCACCCCGATGACAGCCCAGCAAACTGCGCTCTGGATGCTTCCCGCGCTCGTCTGTTGGGCCTGCGGCGGGTCTTCGGTCCCGAGAGACGCAGCGACGAGAGACGCAGCGACGAGAGACGCAGCGACGGATGCCCCACCGGACGCAGCCCCACCGGACGCGGCCCCACCGGACGCGACCCCGCCACTGGACGACCGTCCGTGGAAAGGACCTTGGGTCATCCGGACCGACGTCGATCGCGCATCGGTCGTGTGGGAGACGCGCCTCGCCGTCGACAGCCCCACGGTCGCGTTCGAGCCCGAAGAGGGTGGTGGTCTGCTTCGCAGCGCCGAAGGCACCTCAGACCCCTACGACGTGCGCGCAACCTACGGCGTTGGCAGCCCCCTGGTCGACGAGCCGGATCCGCCCGGCATCTTCTACCTCAACACCGTGGAACTGACGGGCTTGTCCCCTGCGAGCTGCTACCGCTACGCCATCGATGGCTACCCCGAACACGGCGGGCGCCTGTGCACCATGCACGAACCGCACGATCACAGCACGCCCATCGCTTTCTACGTGGTCGGCGACACGAACCCCGCACTGATGAACACGGGCCGCATCCTCGCCGCAGGCAAGCCCGAGCGGAGCGAATTCGCCATCCACGTCGGCGACCTTCAGTACTACACCTCGCTCATCGAAACCTACCAGGTGTGGTTCCCACTCATGGAGCGCCTGCTGTCCGCCGGCGCCATGTTTCCCTGCGTCGGGAACCACGAATTCGAGATCGACGGTGAGTTCGAGGACTACTACAAGCGCTTCTGGCGCAACCCTGGTCAGGACGGCGACTCGATCCGCTACCACTTCGCGACCGGCGGTGTGCACTTCTTTTCGTTGAGCACCGAGCACGAGCTCCTCGAAGGCTCCGAGCAATACGAGTGGCTGACCGCGCGCCTAGCCGAGGTCGAGGCGCTCCCGGACTACCGTTTCTCGATCGTCTTCCTCCATCGCCCCCTCTTCACGGTGGGCGACTCGCACCCCGTCCTCGAAATCCGGGCGGCGCTGATGCCCGTCCTTCAGCGCCACAATGTGCCGCTGGTCCTCGCCGGTCATATGCACGGCTACGAACGCTTCGAGGTGGGCGAAATCACCTTCGTGACAACCGGCAACGGGGGCGCGGTCCGAGACGATGTCGATGCGAACATCGGCGCCTATCCCGACGACGCCGCCCTTCGCGTCGCCTCTGGGCGCTTCTTCGAATCCATGCGGATCCTCATTGAGGGGGACACCATCCACGGCTCGACGGTGGACGACCTGGGCATGGTGCAGGACAGCTTCGACAAGACTGTGCCCCTTGGGCCGCGCGACCCGGGATAGGCACAGCTCGCTTCTGGCGACCGCCATGACCGGCGGCGTCTTCAGCCCGATCCCTACGATTGCTCGATGGTTCCCGCCGGCTCCGCCGCGGGCAGCGCGATCTCGAAGCAGCTCCCCTCGCCCGGCCGACTCTCAACGCTCACGCGCCCACCATGCGCCTGCACGATCGCCCGCACGAGGCTGAGGCCAAGGCCGAGCCCCGGACCGCCGCGGCTCGGGTCGCCGCGGAACAAGCGCTCCCAGATCTGTTCGAGGTGCTCTGGCGGTATCCCGAGGCCTTCGTCGCACACGCGCACGTGCGCCTCGGGTCCCTCCCGACTCAAACGGATTTCGATACGCCCTCCGGGTCGCGAGTACTTGATGGCGTTGTCGACGAGGTTCGCCAGCACCTGCTGCAAGCGTCGCGCGTCTCCAGGCACGACGAGCGAAGCGGGGGCGTCGACGGCGAGGGAGAGCTGCGCGTCGTCGGCGACATGGCCGTACACGTCGACGACGCGCTCGACGACCTGCCTCAGATCCGTTGGCGCGCGCTCGAGGTTGAGCAGCCCCGCTTCCGCTGCGCCGAGCTCCATCAACGAGTTCAGCATCGCCGAGACCTCCTCGCTCTGCTCGACGACGTCCGCCAGCGCGTCGCGGAGCTGCTCCTCGTCACCGCCGAGGGCCACCTCCGCAGCCACCCGCAGCCGTGAAAGCGGCGTGCGCAGGTCGTGACCGAGGTGATCGAGGGTCTGGCGCATCCCGCGGACAAGGCGCTCGTTGCGATCCAGCATCTCGTTGAAGAGATCGGTCAGGACGTCCAGTTCGTCGCCGCGCCCCGACTTGGGCACCCGCACCGAGAGGTCCCCACTCTGCACCACCGCCGCCGCCGCGCGACTGAGGCGGGCCACCGGCCGGAGGGCGCGCCGGAGCAGGAGCACGCCCAGGACCCCCGCGACGAGCGTGAGGATCGCGAAGACCCAGCTCAGGCTACGGCCCAGTTGGCGAGCCAGAGCGTCGTGGATCGCGTTGTCGATGCCCACCTGGAGGACGCGTTCGGCGTCGACCCGAACGCTCGCCACGGTCCAGGTCGTCGTCGTTCGGATCGACTGGATGCGCGGCTGCCCAATGCTGCCCGCCCGAGCCCGCGCGAGCTGTTCGTCCGAGGGCGCACCATCGGGCCCGCTCCGGAGCAGCGTCACCTCCGCCCGCCCCACGCGGACCAGGTAGCCCGGCCGGCCCAGGCGACGCAGGTCGTCGCCACGGGCCAGCTGCGCCGCGGCCCTCCGCGCGTCCTCGCGCAACCGGTCCTGACGGTAGGCGCGCAGGGCCTCCTGGGTCGCCCAGCGGGTCGCGGCGAGGGTGGCAGCGAAGAGCGCCAGCGCCACCAGAAGATAGAAGGCTGTGACGCGGAACGTCAGCGAGCGCCACCAGGGGACGAGGACCGGTCGGCCGGGTTCGGAGGCAGGCTTGTTGCTGGGTTCATTCGCGGAGGACATAGCCCAGCCCTCGCACCGTCTGGATCAATGGCCGATCGAAGGGGTGGTCGACCACCTTGCGCAGGCGGTGGACGAGCACGTCCACCACATTCGTCTGCGGATCGAAATCGTAACCCCAGACGTGCTCGAGGATCATCGTCTTCGAGAGCACCCGCTCCGGGTTCCGCAGGAAGAGCTCGAGCAGGGCCAGCTCCTTCGCGGTCAATTCGATGTCCTGGCCGCCCCTCCGAGCGCGGCGCGTCAGGAGATCGAGCTCCAGATCGGCGTAGCTCAGGCGGGTCGATGAGGGCGCTCGGGCCGCGCGGCGCGCTAGCGCCGACAGGCGCGCCGAAAGCTCCGCGAAGGAGAAAGGCTTGGTCAGATAGTCGTCGGCGCCCGCCCGAAGGCCGACGATCCGGTCAGGCACCTCGGCCTTCGCGCTCAACATCAGGGTGGGTGTCCCAACGCCGCGCCGGCGGGCCTCACGCACGAGGCTCACTCCGTCCCTCCGCGGCAACATCACGTCCACGATGGCCGCGTCGTACTCTTCGTCAGCAAGGCGGCTGAGCCCGTCCTCACCATCGGCGGCGACCTCCACGACATGGCCCTCTTGGCGCAAGCCATTGGCCACGTACTCGGCGATCCGTTCGTCGTCTTCGACCAGCAACACGCGCATGGCTCGGCCTCGCTATCGCTCCGCCCCCGACACCGACCGCGATGGTTCGCGGTCGCGAGGGTGCCCCTGCGTGATGTAGCGCGACGAGGACGTCTCGACGATCTTCGAGGCGCGATGCAGCGCGCAGGGGCGTGCTCTCTCGGCCGTGAGGCGCACAGAGAAGTGTGGGCGGTCTGCTATATCACGGGTCTTGGGGGCCGAGCAGGGCTACAGCTGCGGGAGCGCATCGAGCGCCCGGGGGTCCACCGTCGCGACGCTGTCGGCGGGGACCCAGCCGACGACGCCTGAACGGAAGCGAACCTGCACGCGATCGCCCCGACGCGCGAGAAGCTCGAGGGGACGGCCCGGCCGGGTTGTAAGGACCACCTCGGCGTCGTCGATGGGCGAGACGCGCGCGTCGGCGGACGCGGTGACGAGGGCCTGGGCGCCATCCTGAACCTGGATGTGCAGCGCCACCGCGGAGGCCACCAGGGCGAGCGCCGCGACCGCTCCGAGAGCGGCCAGTGGGCCCCGACGCCACCAGCGAAGACCCACGCCGAGGGCCGACACCAGCAAGAGCAAGGCCGCTGCCCCCCCGACGCCCATCCAGGCCTCGGGGGAAAGCACCGTGGCGATGGCCCGGGCTCGGCTCGGACTCGGAGCCTGCTCACCGGCCCGCTCGTAGGCCTCGCTCAATCGCTCGCGGACCGCCGCCGCGTCCGCGGGCCCCGCGCGCAGGGCCCGCTCGTAGGCCACGATGGCCCGACCGGGCTCCCCCTTCGCCAGATAGGCGTCTCCGAGGGCCACCAGGGCGCCGGGCGCGTAGCCCTCGCGGGCGATCAGCGCCTCGAGGGTCGCGATCGCTGCGTCCGCGTCGCCGCCGTCGAGCTCGACGAGCGCGCCCTCGTAGAGGGTCTGTGGATCGTCGTTGGGGTCCGCCGCCCGAACGCCGCTCGAAGCGACGCTGGCGAGGAGCGCGAACGCCAACAGCACAAGTACGTTGAACTTCATCATCGGGTCTCCGTGGATCGAGGGTTGGAAGTGGACCTCAGCTCGGCCTCGATGCGGGGCCGCCACTCGATGAGGTCCGCAGGGAGCTCGGCGTCGCCGAAACGCACCCCCTCGGCGAGCTCGAGGACCTGCCGAAGGGTCGGCTGGTCGACGGCGTCCGCCGCCGTCACGGCCTCGGCCTCGATGCCCCCAAGGGCGGCGAGGTGTTCCCGCGCGGCGCGCTCGGCGGCGTCGAGGAAAGCCCGGGGGTCCCCTCTGCGCGCCGAAGCCCGAAGGCTCCAGCGAGCACGATGCTGACCGAAGCCGTGGCGCCACCGCTCCCATCGGCGCCGGGCATCGGCCGGATCCCGGCGAGAGAGCATCAGGCCCAGGCCCACCGCGAACAACAGCCAGAGGCCTGCGAGAGGCAGCCACGGCAACCGGGGGGGGGCCAGCGCCGCGCGGAAGCTCCCCACCGCCGCCGGAGGCGCGTCGAGCGCTCTCGCGCGAGCCTCGGCGGCGTCGCTGAGCGAGTCGGCGACGCGCGAACCATCGGCCGAGGGCTCCACATCCACCGGCGGCACGGTCGCGCGAAGGGTGACGTACTCCCCACGCTCGGGGTCGAACGCCGACAGAACGAGCTCCGGCAGCTCGAGGCGTCCGGCTCGGGTCGGCACGAGGGTCTGCTCGAAGACCTTCTCGCCTCGCCGCGGGTTTCGGGGAGACGGCTCAAAGCGCCTCGACACCGGGTAAACGCGCACACCCTCGGTCCCTTCAGGGAACATGGGGTGGTCGAGACGGTCGAAGTTGCCCTCGCCTCGGACCACCAGACGCACCGTCAGCGGCTCACCAACCCGGCCCTGAGCCGGCTCGACCTCCGCCTCCATCTCGAAGGCGCCGATCGCCCCGGTGTAGTCGGCCGGTCGCCCTTCGATGGGAGGCTCGCGGACGACGAGGGTCCCTAGATCGCGGCGCAACACCGTCTCGCGGCTGCGGGTTGGCCCGTAGCCCACCGTGCGAAAGGTCGACCCGAAGCCGCTGAGGCCGCTGCCGAAACCGAAGCCGGCGAACGGGCTCTGCCCGCCGAAGGCGCTCGCGAAGAAGGGGTCGTTCATGAGATCGTCGAAGAGCGAGCTGCGGGGCATGCGCCGCTCCTCCTCGACGAGCTCACGCCAGCGGAGGGTCGCTGGCACGCTCGCTTCCACCTCGTGCTCGCCCGGCAAGA
>JALVDI010000678.1 GCA_027009115.1 Polyangiaceae bacterium
CGTCGCGCTTCTCAGCGAAGGTGCCGGGGGCCCGTTGCAGCTCGAGCAGTTCCGCGCGCAGCCTTTCCAGCCGTTGGACCAGCTCGGCGCGGTGGCGGGCGGCGCGTTCGGCGCGGCGCTGCCAGTCGGCGCGCTCGCGGGCGATACGCTGCTTGCGGGCCTGGAATTCGCGCTCCTCGCGCTCGAACGCCTGCAAGGCCAGGTGCGCCTCGCGCTCCCTTTCGCGCGCCGCTTCCAGGTGTTGGCGCAGCCGCGCGATCTCGGCCTCCAGCCCGTCCGTGCACGGCAGGCCGGAGAGCGCCTCTCGCGCCCGCGCGCGCTCTTCCTCAAGGGCCGCGCGCTCGGCGTCGAGACGCTCCAGCGTGGCTTGTAGCGCCGCCACCTCGCGCAACACACCTTCCCGCGCGGCGCGCTGGCGCTCCAGCTGGCGACGGGCCTCGTCCAAGGCGTCGCGAGCGTCGCGAGCATCGCGGCGCGCCCCTTCCAGTCGTTGCCGCAGCGCGTCCAGCTCCTGGCGCGCGGCGGCCAATTCCGCCTCGGCCCGCTCGCGTGTTCGCCCGGCCCGTTCCAGCGCGGCCTTCAGCTCGGTCAACCGGTTGCGCGCCTGCAACCGGCGGGCGGCGGCCGTGGGGGCCTCGGCGGCGGCGACGAAACCGTCCCAGCGCCACAGATCGCCCTCGCGGCTGACCAACCGCTGACCGGGCTTGAGCGCCGGTTGCAGGGTGTGGCCGGCGAAGGCGTTCTCGACCACTCCGATGGCCGCCAGCCGGCGAGAAAGCGCGGCGGGGGCGCGCACGTGCCGCGACAAGGGCGTCACCTCGGCGGGCAGGGCGGCAACGTCGGCGATGGCGGGCAAGGCGCGCCAGTGAACGGCGGCCTCCTCGTCCAGCGCCGCTTCCAGGTCCTCGCCAAGGGCGGCGGCCAGCGCCTTCTCGAAGCCGGCCTCCACCTCCAGTTCATCGACGAGACGCGAGGCGCCGGCCGTCGGTTCGGGGCGCAGCATCTTCCCGATGGCGCGGATTTCCGCCTCGAGGGCGTCGATGGCGCGCTGGGCCTCGTGGGTGCGGGTGCGGGCCTCGTCCACCCGGGCGCGGGCGGCCGGCTCGCTCTCGGCGAGCGCGCGGACCTTCTCCTCGGCCGCGCGCATGGCCCGCTCGGCCCGCTCGACGCGAACGCGCAGGGCGTGCAGGTCATCGTCGCGCGCCTGCTCCTTCAGGGTTTGCAGGCGCTGTTGGTGGCGGGCGCGCTCGGCTTGCAGGCGCTGGCGGCGCTGCTCGAGCTCCCGCAGGCGCGATTCCAGCGCGCCCTGCTCGGCTGCCAGCTCGGCCAGGCGGGCACGCGCCTCGTCGAGCAGCTGCTGGCGGCGTTGCGCCTCGGCGCGCGCCTCCCGCAACGCCCGCGCCAGCTCCTCGCGCCGCCCGGCGTCCTCGTCGCGGCGGGCCAGCGCCCGCTCCTCCTCGGCGAGGCGGGCCAGGGCGGCCTCGGCGTCCTTCACGTCCTCGGCCAGGCGCGCAAGATCGACCTCGGCCTGGCGGATG
>JALVDI010000679.1 GCA_027009115.1 Polyangiaceae bacterium
GGTCCGGCGCGTAGGGCGCCCCGCCAGCCGCACTGCTTGCGGCTGGGATTGCCGCACGATCCGACGCGATGTCCTGGAGGTGCTTCACGGCGGCGCGCTCTTGATCTTGTGCGTACTCGCTCACGTCGCCGACCTTCGCCCACAGCCAGGCGTAGGCCAGGGCGGCGCACGCCCATGGCAGGCTTGATGCCGATATAGCTGATTGGTCTAGTGGAAGGGTGACTTTCTTTGCGATGTAGGCGTCGATGCGCTTCGACGCCTCGCTGATGGCCGTCTCGATGACCTGATCTACGTCGTCACCTGCGCCACGATCCGCGAGCGCGACGACCGCCTCGGTGCCATACTGACGAAAGAGATCGTCTCGGGTGCAGTAGCTCATCCGTCATTCTTGGGTTGGCCTCTCGGCCGACCGCAGCTCCGCCATCCGCTTTGCCAGCCGGTAGTGTAGCACCTTGTAGATGACGTTGACGACGAACGTGAGAACACCGATTAGCAGCCCCCCGTAGGCGGCGACCTCGTTGGCGGTCATCGTCCCGAAAATGCTCGTCGCTGCACCTACCGCATACGACGTTCCGGTTGCTACTCTCTCTGCCATCAATCTTCCGCGCCGCCGCTCAAATACTGTTGATTTCGACACCTGCCGGCGCGGTGTTTTTTTTTGACATGCGACGGTGGCCGTCATCAGACGAGCACCCTCCATTCCGCGTCCACGGTCGCCGCCACGCATCGCAGCGCCGAGATCGGCCCGGCTGGCATCTCCATGGTGTCAACACCAACATCCCCATGGGGCCATGGTATCCACTTGACGGTCGCGGCGCCTGCCTCCACGTCTGCGTGCGGGTCCAGGGTGTACTCGACGCGCGCGGTGCCTGTCGCGCCCGGCGAGACAATGATCGACACATGCTGCAGCCCATGCGGGAGCAGCAGCGGCTGGGATGTGGCTCCAGCCGCTACGGTCTCCCGGTGGGTGCGCTGCCCGCTGCGCGGGTCGAGCTGTAGTGTCGCCACGGCTCTACTCCGCGATCAGGAGAAGGTGAACAGGCGGATGCTGTCGGGGCGCGCCACGAGCGGCAGCGGGTTCGTCTCGACACGCAGATAGGTGGCCGGCGGATCACGCTCCACCCAGGAGTCCGCGAAGTATTCGACCATCAGCAGACCGTCCGGTGTCTCACACGGGCCATAGACAACTTCCCCGTCCATCGCATCGCTCGCCACGATCACGCGGTTGTCATCCAGGAAAGGGATTTCGTTCCCGCTGTTGTCCACGAAGACGTTGGGCAGGCGGCGGATTTCTACGCCACCGACCTTCCGCACCTCGCCGTTCTCGAACAGGGCGACACCGGCGGCCGAGGCCGGGTTGTTCAGGGCCTTCTGAACGAAAGGACTGGAACGCAGGGCCTTGTAGGCGGTCGCGCCGAGGTAGGCCACCACATTACCGGGATCCCCGCCCAGGGCACGGGAGATACCGAGCACGGCATCATCGAACACGTCGTTGGGGTCATCGGTGCCATCGCTGACAGTTGCGGTAGTGG
>JALVDI010000680.1 GCA_027009115.1 Polyangiaceae bacterium
GATGGTCGTGGGGCGGGCGCCTTGGGGTCGAGGGCCGCAGGCGAAGAGGAGCGCGAGAGCGAGCAAGGGGCGCATGGGGGGCTTCTACCACCGCGCCTGGCCCCGGAGAACCGCGCCGCGCTCCTCGGACGATGGGAGCACCTCCTCGGCGAGAAGGAAACGGTGGCGACCACCCAGGGATCAGCGCTGAGACTTACGGCCGGCGGGGCGAGCCGATAGGCTCGGGCGCGATGGCCGAGGAGTGGATCTGCGGAGGACTGATCTGGGTGCCGGGGGAGCACCCGGCGGAGACGATCCTGGAAGTCGCGGGCGTTGGCGACGCGCTTCCCGTGGGCTACCGGACCCGCGAGGACGTGACGAGCGGCGGCTTCGCCTGCCACTCGAACCTGCGGGCGGTGTTTCGGGAAGGGGGCTTTACCTTCCTCATCGAGCCCGAGCACCTGCGCAACGGCAGCTTCGGCACCCTCGAGCCGTTGTCGGAGGCCTTCGGTCAGGCCTGGGGATTGTCCCTCGACGACAGCGCCGACCTCGCGACCGCCGGCGCGGCTCGGGCCGGCGCCATGGTCGGCTGGGTCTACGCCGAGGGCGCGGTCCGGGACGTCAACGGTGACGCTCCGGACCTCGATCTCGAGGCGGCCTCCGCGCACGAGCTCGCGCTCAGCCTGCTCGAGCGCAGCGTGGGCCGCACCTTGCCGCGGCTCGTGTTCGAGGGGACGCTCGAACAGGCCGGCGCCACCGACGACCCCTGGATCGCCGCGGTGCTCGATCACGAGCCGGTGGCCGAAGTCTTCCAGTTGGAGCCGCGATGAGCTCGACGGTGCCGCCGCCGCTGGCCAAGCGCGACGCGATCTTCGTGCGCGGAAACCTCAGCCGTGATCACGGCACGCTCCTCGGCGCCCTCGAGATGTCCGCCGACGCCTTGTCGGCGGCGCCCCGGCGGCCCTTCGAGGACGTGTCGATCGAGGTGCTGCGGGGGGCCGCGGTCGGCTACTGGAAGGGGTGGACCTTCGTGGTGCACCCGACGGCGGCCTTCTCGCTCGTGCCGAGCGAGCCCGACTCGGGGCTCTCCGCGACGGCCCGTCGCCTCGCGGCGCTCTCCGAGGAGGTGTTCGCCCTGTGGACGATGCCCAGCCGTCGGGCGTCAGGCTTCGCGTCCTTGCGGCGAGGGGCGTGGGCTCGGATGCGAACGTACGACGAAGGCGAGATCCGTCTCGACGCCGGTCGTCCTCTGCCCTTTGAGCTGCGCGACGAAGGAGGCATCGACTGGGAGGGTTGGCCGAGGGCGGCCTCCAGGAGTCTGCTCGGGGTCGAGGCCGGCGACCTCCTCGACAGCCCCGTGCTCACCGCGACAATCCACGCGCCCTGGTAGCCCCCCACGGGCCGGCGTGCGTCGCGGGCGGCTCGTGCTTAGAAGGGGAGGGTGGGCAAGCTGCTCCTCTTCGCGTTCACCGTGGTCCCGCTCGTCGAGCTCTACCTGCTGCTGTGGGTGGGGCGGCTCGTCGGCTTCTGGCCGACGCTGGCCCTCGTCCT
>JALVDI010000681.1 GCA_027009115.1 Polyangiaceae bacterium
CGGTCTCGTCGGTCTCGTCGGTCTCGTCGGTTTCGTTGCTGGCCTCGGCGGGAGGCGCGGCCTCCTCGTGGGTGGGAGCGGGGCGGCGGAAACGGGCAGGCACCTGACTCTCGTCGGCGTAGACGACGATCTCCTGGCCCACCTGAAGCTCGGTCCGGCGGGAGAAGCGGTTGATCCGCGCGAGGCTTCCGACCGAGAGGCCAAAGCGCCGGCCGATGGACGCCAGGGTGTCGCCCTCGACGACGCGGTAGCGGAAGCGCACCCGGCCACGTCGGGCCTCGTGCTCGTCGAAGAACTCCTCGGTGCCGACGGTGACGACCCGCACCTGATCTTCGCTCAGCACCAGCGCCCGCGAGAGGTCCCGTTCGCGCGGGATGAAGAGCTGCAGGAACATCCCTCGGTGGAGCGTCGCGGCCGGGTCGAGCTGGTTCCAGCGGGCGATCTCGTCCACCCCCACACCGAAGAAACGCGCGATGCGCCAGAGGCTGTCGCCGGAGGTGACGCGGTAGAACACGCGGCGGCGGTCGGGGTAGTGGAAGCGTCCCTGGGGTACGGCGACCACCGGCGGCTCCCCGACCTCGTCCGGGCGAGGATCGACGGCCGGTACCAGAATCGTCGTCCCGGCGCCGAGCTCCTCGTCCTGGGGCGAGTCGTTGAGGGCCCGCAGCTCACGCACCGTCGTTCGGAAGCGACGCGCCACCTGGGCGAGGCTTTCGCCGAAACGGATCACGTAGGGGCGGTGCGCTGGGTTCCGGGGGCGGATGCGGCTCCAGGCGCGGGCGAAGGTCTCGGCCTGGCCCGCCGGGATCCGGATCGCGTAGCGCGGCACAGACGGGGGCGTGCGGCCACGGAGCAGCTCCGGGTTGAGGGCCGCGAGCTCGTCGACGTCGATGCCCGCGGCGCGGGCCAGGCGTCCGAGCCGTACCCCGCCGGGCACCTCGAAAGGCTCGACTTCCATGGGAGGATCGCGGGTCAGCTCGCCGTAGCCGAAGGCGTCCGTGTTCCGCATGACCACGGCGCACGCCATGATCTTCGCGACATAGATCGTCGTCTCGAAGGGCAGCCCCGCCTCGAGCTCGGCCAAGGCCCAGTAGTCGTTGGTGTTGTACTTGCGGATCGCGCGCAGCAGGGCGCCGTAGCCCATGTTGTAGGCAGCCAGAGCCAGCTCCCAGCTTCCAAAGCGGCGGTGGAGGTCCCCGAGCATCCGGGCAGCCGCCCGGGTCGACTTGATGGGGTCCATACGCTCGTCGAACCAGCGGCTCTGGCGGAGGCCGTACTCGCGGCCCGTCCGGGCGACGAACTGCCACATGCCGACGGCGCCCCGCCGAGAACGCACCGTCGGGTCGAAGCCGCTCTCGGCCATCGCGACGCAGCGCAGGTCCTCGGGGAGCCCACTGTCGCGCAGGGTGCTGCGGATCATGCTGCCGTAGCGGGTCGAGCGTCGAAGCCAGGCGCTCATCAGCCTCCGGCCACGGGGGTCCTCTCGGAAGTACTCGAGGTAACGGACGACGCGCTCGTGGAAGCGGATG
>JALVDI010000682.1 GCA_027009115.1 Polyangiaceae bacterium
CGCCCTGGACCGAAGGACGGGTGCAGCCTGCGCAAGCTCCGGCCTTCGTCATGGCGTGGGCGAGCGCGGAGAACCGCCGCTGGTGCGCGCCCCTCGCGCCCGCGCTCGTGGACGGCGTCGCCTCGCGCGCGAGCGAGCTCGACGGCGGGTGGGTCGTCGAGTTCGATCAGGAAGGCATGCCGGGCATGGACGCGGCAGGAGAGCCCTGCGAGAGCTGTGGACGCGCGGTTTTCGGCATCGCGGGCACGGCGATGGGTGTCGACGAGATGCTCGAAGCGCCGGCGCCCAGGTTCGCGGACGGGAGCGCCGTCGAGGTCGTCGAGGAGGGTGTCGCGGCGGCGACGGTCGCCATCCGGGGCCAGGGATGCGTTTACCAGGTCTGGTCCTTCCTCGGGCGAGACCATCTCGAAGGGCTGCTGGGGCAGCTCCGTTTCGTGGACACGGGCTCCGCGAGCGATGCGGCGGTCGCGGGGTTGGATCTCCCCTACGACGCGCCCTGAGCTCAGGCGGACGCGGATCGCGGAGGGGGTGCCCGAAGGGGTGCTCCCTTTTTTCGTGGTGCGCCCAGCACCGTACGACGGCAGCCAACACGCGCCCTCCCGAACAAGCGCTTCGACAGGCTCGGCCCGCCGAGGTTGAGCACCTGGATCGGTCGAAGCGCCCGGTGCACAAGCACTTCGACAGGCTCGGCCTGCCAAGGTTGAGGACCTCAGCCGGTGGAATCGCTCGAAGCCAAGGGCGGCTCTGCGGCGTGCTTTCAGGGCGCCGTTGGGGAGAGGCTCAACGGTGGTCCGGCGGCGGGATCGAGTAGGTCACCTGGGCGTGCGCCACGGGCGCCTCGGGGTCGCCGAGGAGCACGTCGCAGACGGCGAGGCGTTTGCCGAGCTTGAGGATGCGCGCGTCCGCTTCGAGGGGGCCTGGAGCCGGCTTGCGCATGAAGTTGATGCTGAGGTGCGTAGTGACCGCCAGCGGCACTGGGCCGACGAGGCTCAGGACGAGGAAGTACGCCGCCGTGTCCGCGAGCATCATCTGCGTCGGTCCCGAGACCGTGCCGCCCGGTCTCAGGTGTCTCTCCGAGGTTCCGTCGACGAGGCGCACGCGCACGTGACCGCCGCCGACGTGCGTCGTCTCCATGAGCCCTTCGATCTGTGCGAAGTGCGCGCGCGCCAGGGCCTCGAGCTGCGCGGCGGTCATCACGTGTTCGACGTTCTTCATCGGAAGAGCCTCCGCTTGCGATCGTTGTGCTCTGCGCGTGTCGTGCAGCGTGCGTGTCGTGCAGCGTACGTGTCGTGTGGCGTACGTGTCGTGCGGCGTGCGTGCCCCTCAGCCGCCGATGCCGGTGAGGGTCTTGTAGATGGCGATGCCCACGCCCACCAA
This sequence comes from Polyangiaceae bacterium, assembly GCA_027009115.1. Taxonomy (GTDB): domain Bacteria; phylum Myxococcota_A; class Polyangia; order Polyangiales; family Houyiibacteriaceae; genus JALVDI01. The sequence continues at coordinate 1,378 of JALVDI010000682.1, forward strand.
GGATTCGCCCGCGATGAGGCCCGCGGCCAGGACGATGAGGAAGCGCTTCGACCAGTTCGGCCGCTGTTTGGTCACGACCCAGCCCGCCAGCGCGCCGAGAAACATGCTGATCGAGTACAGCGCCGGGACGACCATCGCCAGGCCGATGCTCGACGGGCTCGGCACCCAGATCGCCGCCTTCTTGGGGACGCGCTTTTCGAGGACCGCCAGCAGGATCCCCAGTCCGCCGGCGATCGCCATGGCCTCGACGGCCATCGCCGGCATCGCGTCGAGCCCGTCGCGGAAGAGCTCGGCGACGGCCTTCCACGCAGCCACTGCGGGCGCCGGCCATTCCTCGGTGAGCAGCATGCCCGCCGGGTCGGGGACCAGGACCATGTACCCGGCGCAGCCCACGAGGGCGCCGGCCATGACGCCGAAGACCTGACCGTAGGCTTGCAGTCGCGGGGAGGCGCCGATGAGCGCGCCCGTCTTCATGTCGTGCAGGAGGTCGGCGCATTGGCTGGCCGCGCCACCGGTGACGTTCGCGGCCATGAGGTTGCCGGCGACGTTGCCTGGGGAGAGCACGCCGAAGATGAGCTGCGTCACCTTGCCCATGGGACCGACCGGGGTGATGCCCGTCTCGCCGGAGACGCGGGCAGCGACGATGGCGAGCACGAAGGTGAGCAAGACGCCGAGGACCGCGATCCAGGTCGGGATCGCAAAGAAGGCGACCTGCGTGACCGTCGCGAGCAAGAGCGCGACGGCGAGCCCGGTCAGGAAGACCTTCTTGGGCACTTCGTGGGCGTCGCCGGTGAGGTCCTCCGCCGCGGAGCGCGAGCCGCGAAGGGCGTTGAGGACCGAGCGCCAGCTGAACGCGAAGGAGGTCAGCGCTGCCGTCACCATCATCGCGACGCCAGGCCAGAGCATCCACTTGTTGATCGTGCCGAACCACAGGGCGTCGGCGGGAGCGTCCGGCGGCGGGTGGGCCCAGCCTGCGTCGAGGGCCATCGGCGCCAGCCACATCCACGACAGGGCGGCGCCGAGCAGCAGCGAGACGCCCGCGCGGATGCCGATGATCGCGCCGACGCCGATCATCAGCATCGAAGGGTCGAGGGAGAGCCCGAGGTTCGCAAAGGTGTACTTGCCGACGCCCGCGGCGCCGCCCGCACGGGCGGGCAAGGAGAGCGGCGGCGCCCAGGCGTGGAGCTTGGCGAGGTAGACGGTCATCTTCGTCGCCGCCCCTGCCGCGGCGCCTCCCAGGAGCATCCAGACCCGGGCCATCGCCTCCGAGCCCCGGGCATACATTTGTCGGATCGTCTCGGCGGAGGCCACGCCGCCCGGAAACGTGAGCCGGTCGACGAGGATCATCTGGCGGCGTAGACCGACGGCGACGACGACACCGACCAGGCTCACCGCGAAGGTCCAGATCACGAGGACGAACCAGCCGAGCTCCTGCCCGGTGAGGATGGTCAGCGCCGGGATCGGCGCGACCAGGCCGGCGGAGCTGATGGACGCTGCCGAGGAGGCCGCGGTCTGGTTGATGTTGTTCTCGAGCAAGCCGAAGGGCTTGCTGCCGACGCGCTCGGCCATCTTGAAGATGCCGAAACCCAGCAGCATCGCCGTGATCGACATGTTGAAGCCCCAGCCGATCTTCAGCCCGCTGTAGATGTTGCACAGGGAGAGCACGCCCCCGAGGAGCATCCCGGTGGTGATCGCGCGGAGCGTGAGCTGCGGCGCGTCGAGGTCGACCGGCGGGAACATCTCCGAGGCGGAGTCGCCGTCCTCGCGCGGTGCGGTGGCTTCTTCGTCGCTCATGGGCGCGCAGGGCAGCACGGTTGGGGCGCCGTGACAAGGCCCGGGCGTGTCGCTTCAGAGGCGCGCGCGTCCGTCGAGGACTTCGCTCCACCGTTCCGGCGTGAGGGGGACGTAGCGCCCTCGCTGCCACAGGTAGAGCGGGTCGTCGATGCGACGCGGGTCGGCGCCTTCCTTGCGCAGCGCGCCCTTTTGCACCTTGAAGGTGGCCGTCGTCGAGAGCCGCGGGAGCAGGCGCACGAAGCGCGGCTGAGCATAGGGGGCGAGCTCCCTCACGATCTCGGCGAAGGCGTCCGGGTCGAATGGCGAACCTTCGCGCAGCACGAGCGCGGCGAGCCCTGCCTGGCCGTCATGGCCCGGGATGGGGACGCCGACCACCGTCGCCTCCTGTACGAAGGGCGCTCGCGTCAGGATGTCGGCGACCTCGGCGGTCGAGACGTTCTCCCCTTTCCACCGGAAGGTGTCGCCGATGCGGTCGACGAAGTAGAAGAAGTCGTCCTCGTCGCGACGGAGGAGGTCTCCCGTGCGAAAGTAGCGGTCACCCTCGATGAAGACATCCGTGAGGATCTTAGCCTCCGTTGCTTTCGGGTCCGTGTAGCCGCGGTACTCCACGGCGGCACTCACCGGTTGGGCTCCGAGCCGTACGAGCAGCTCGCCGACCTCACCGGCCTCGCACTCGATGAGGTGCCCGCGGTCGTCGCGCAGGTGTTCGCCTCGCTCGATATCGAAGCGCACCAGAGTGAGCCAGCCGCAGCGGCGAAAGGGGACCCGTCCGACGGAGCCGACCCGCCCGGTGAGGTTGAGGATGAAGCCGGGAGCCTCCGTCGCGCCGTAGAACTCGCGGATGAGTGGGATGCCGAAACGTTCCTGGAAGCGCTTCCAGACGTCGGGGCGCAGCCCGTTGCCGACGGCCACGCGCACGCCGCCGGCGCCCTCGGCCTCCGTCGGCGGAGAGTTCACGAGGTAGCGGCAGAGCTCTCCGATGTAGAGGATCGCCGTCGCCCCGTAGCGCTGCACGTCGTCGAAGAAGGCCCGCGCGCTGAACGACTCGCGCAACGCCATGGGGGTGCGGGTAACGACGCAGGCCCCGGCGCCGAGCATCAGCCCGCTGGCGTGGTAGAGCGGGAGCACGTTGTAGAGCTTGTCTCCAGGGCGGAAGGCGAAGACGAGGTTTCCAAAGCCGGCGCCGGCGACCAGGGCCCGCGCGTGGGAGATGCGGCAGGGCTTGGGCAGCCCGGTCGTGCCGCTCGTGTAGATGTAGACGAAGTCCGCCTCGGGCTCCGGTGGCGAGCCGGGATAGGGGCGCGCAGGGGCCTCGAGCAGAGAGGCGGGGGCGCCGACGCGCGCAGGCCCTTCGCCGTAGACGAGGGTTCGGGGGCGGTCGGTGAGCGCCGCGACGGCGTCCTGCCAGCGGCTTTCGACGACGAGAGCGCGGGCTTTTGCCTCCGTCAGCGCGTGCTGCAAGGGCCTGCCTTCGAGGTGGGTGTTGAGCAGCGCGGCCGTCGCCCCGATGCGCGCGCAGCCCAGAACCCACGCGAGGTAGCTCGGCGCGTTGGGGCCGAGCAGCGCCACGACGTCGCCCGGCCCCACACCCTCGGCCTCGAGGCGCCAGGCGATTTGGGAGGTCGCGTCCGCCAGCTCGCCCCAGGTCAGCCGCGCGTCGTCCATCTCGAAGGCGAGCTCCGTCGGGGCGACTTCGGCGTTGCGGAGGGCCGCTTCGAGCACGGAGCCGCCACGCTGTGCGCGAAGGAGCCAGGGGAGGGTGCGGGTCGCGTCCGGGAGGTGGCCGAGCTCGGCCTTCAGCGCTCGTCGATAGCTCGGGCGGCGCAGATCCCAGACGGTTCCGAGGGCCGCCGACGCAGCACGGCGCAGCTGGAGCGGTCGCTTCATGGCCGCGAGGATAGCCGCGCTCGCGGGCCCCGGGAGCCGAGCTCCCCAACCTTCTTGGCCTCGGCTCCGCTGCCCGCATTTGGGTGGGGCGCGGCGCTCGGAGTCGGTCGCCGCCGGCAGGAGGGGGCTTCCCAGCGAGTCGCCATCCCTGTACTGTTCGAAGCTCACCACAAGGGGGTCGATCGATGCCGACTTGGGCCGAAATTCAAGAGTACGCGCGCTCGAAGTACAAGCTCGCTGAGGACAAGGAGAACAGCTTCAAGTTGGTCTTCGAGTATCAGAACAAGCGGCTCCAGGCCGTGATCGTCTCGCGCTTCGAGGCCATGCAGCGCGAGTGGTGCGACTTCGCGTCGGCTTGCTGCAAGCTCAGTCAGATGAACCCCGAGGTGGCCCTCCGGAAGAACTTCCAGTTTGCCGTCGGAGCGCTCTGCCTCGATCGCGACATCTACGTCGTGCGTTACAGCGTGCAACTGGCGACCATGGACATGGAGGAGTTCGAGCTTCCGCTGCACGTCGTGGCGAGCACCGCCGACAAGCTCGAGCAGGAATTCGCGACCGAAGATCAGTTCTGAGCTTCCTCACCGGCGGATGTCGTCGGCTCTTCGCGCCCGCCGGTTGATGGGACGAAGTGCGGGGGGCCGCCGACGCCCGGACCGGATCGGTGGGGAGCTCAGCGATCCGCTTGGGCGGCGATCCACACGGCGTAGTCGCCCGGGTAGCCGACCTGCTCCCAGCGCCGGTGGACGTAGGCGTCGATGGCGGTGTCGTCCACCTCGGGGGTCGCGAGCGCCGCCGCCACCACCGGCTCGGCACGCGCGCGCATCGCGGCGTGGGCCTGGTCGAGAGAAGCGTCGACCTCCTCGGGGGTGAGGAAGCCCTCGAGGACCCCGCGCGCGATCTCCTGAGCGTTGAGGCGGCTGTCGCGGATGTTTCCCTGACCGGTGAGGACGTTGCCGAGCCCGAAGACGCCCGGTAGCCCTCGGATCTCGCCCGTCTCCCAGTTGGCGAAGTCGTAGAGCTCACCCTTCATCGGGATCCCGGGGAGTGGCTCGGGGATGCTCCCAATGCTGCTCACGAAGAGCGGCGCGTACACTTCCTCGGTCTCGCCTTCCACCGGGCGCACCCGCCCGTCGACGACCTCTGTGACTTGAAAGCGCATGCCGACGAGCCGCTCGCCCTCGGCGATGGCTTCGATGGGGCTGCGCAGGGTTTGGAGACGGACGCGGTAGCGCTCCATCACGCGCCGCATCACCTTGACCCGGACCTGCCGCGTCTTTTCGAGCTGCTCCTCGGTGGCGTCGGGGGGTGGCGACGCCAGCGGCATGTCTTCCATCCTCCGGCGGTAGTAGAGCGTGGGCGGATCGACGCCGAGCGTGTCGAGGTCGACGCCGTGAGCCGCGCACCAGCGTCCGATGCCGCCCTGCTCGAGCTCGTCGAGGTCTACGTTCAGGCCAGCG
>JALVDI010000683.1 GCA_027009115.1 Polyangiaceae bacterium
GCCGCGAGATCCCCTCGCATGGCCCGCTGCCAAAAGCGGTCGGCCGAGGACCCGGCGACGGTCGGCGCGTCGTCCGGACCGCAACGCCCCGTGAGCAGCACCCGCCGCACGATCTGCTCCAGCTCGCGCACATTGCCCGGCCAGCGATAGCCCCGTGGGAGGTCGCGGTCGATCGCCTCGCGAACCTCATCGATGAGCGCCCGTTCGCGCGAACCCACGATGCGCTCGATCACCGTAGCCAGGAGCGTGTCCAGCTCGGAAGGCGCCTCGTCCAGGCGCTGGCGCAAGGAGGGAACCTCGACCTGGTCCGAGCACAGGCGGTAGTAGAAATCGTCTCGAAACCGGCCCTGGCGTCGGAGCTCGGCCAGCGAACGGTGCGTCGCCGCCACCACGCGACCTTCGAAGCGAAGGCTCTTGTCGGCCCCGAGGGGCGTGAACGTCCGGTCTTGAAGGACGCGCAGGAGCTTGACCTGCGCCGGCACAGAGACCTCCCCGATCTCGTCGAGGAAGATCGTCCCGTGCGGCAGGCTGCGCGCGAACACTCCTTCATGCCGGGCGACCGCGCCAGTGAACGCGCCCTTCTCGTGCCCGAAGAGCGCGCTCTCGAGCAGGGCGCCGGGCAGCTCGCTCAGGTTCACGGGCAGGAACATGGGCGCGTAGCTCGTCTCGAACCGGTCACCCTTCCAAGCAATGAAACCGCTCCGACCGATGGCCGCCGCCGCCGCGCCTTTTCCGCTGCCCGTCTCACCGGTGAGGATCGTCGTGAAATCCTCCATGCGGTTCCACAGATGCCGCTCGTAGCGGCGGACGTCGCGCGTGAACACTTGGTTCCACAAGGCCTCGCGAAGCCGCCGCATGGAAGGGCTGGCGCCGACGAGCGCCGTCGAGATGAAACGATACGCGCGACGCATCTGGTAGAAGAGCTCGAGGGCCCGCCGAAGACGTCGCCGGTCCAGGCCCCGCTGCACGAGGTACGCGCCGATCTCCTCGTGAGCAGGGAAAGGCCGTGGGCTGATCTGACTCGCCTGCTCGGCGATGAGCCGGTCGAAGGCATCGGCGTAACGATGAAAGGCCACGAAGAGCAGCGCGTGCTCGACGAGCTGGGCGTCCTCGGCGCCAAACGACCGCAAGTCCAGAGGCGCGTGCGCTTCGAGCACAGCACGGGCCTGAGCGACCACGCGCTCGACGATCTCGGGGGCATCCGGTGCCACCCCAGCGATGCGTGCGTCGAGCTCCCAGCGCTCGTCCCCAAAGGGGTTGGCGAAGGCCGCGCGCGAAACGAGAGCGAGACGCTCCCGCTCGGAAGGCCGCAGCCGCGACGAGCCTGGCTCGGAGCCTGCCATCCAAAGATATATACAAAGAATGTACGCTCAATGCACAACCAACGTACAATCGGCGTGCCATCAGGGGCAAAAAACTGTGTGATTCCGTGTTGACCGTGATGGAACGAAGATCGCTCAGGAAGTGCGCGTGCTGCATCTCCTTCGTTCGCGACGCTTCGCTCCCCTCTTTTGGACCCAGCTCTTGGGGGCGTTCAACGACAACCTCTTCAAGAGCGCGCTCGTGGTGACGCTGAGCTTCGGCGACCTCCGGTCCCGCGGGGTGGAGGCCGACGTGCTCGTCAACGGGACGACCGCGGCGCTCGTCGCGCCCTTCTTCTTGTTCAGCGCCCTGGCGGGACAGCTCGCCGACCGCGTGGACAAGGCTCGGCTCGTAAGGCTCCTCAAGTGGACGGAGGCGCTCGTGATGTGGCTGGCGGTCGCGGGATTCCTGCTTGGGAATGTGGCGCTGCTCTTCGTTGCGCTTTTCCTGATGGGCACGCAGTCGGCGTTCTTCGGTCCGGTGAAGTACGCCATCCTTCCGCAGCATCTGAGCGAAGAGGCGCTCGTTGGCGGGAACGCCCTGGTGGAGGCCGGTACCTTCGTGGCGATCCTCGCCGGCACCATCCTCGGCGCGCTGCTCGTGCCTCTGCCCTGGGGCACCGCCCTGGTGGGCGCAATGCTGGTGGCCGTGAGCCTCGCCGGCGTCGCCGCCTCCCGTCGCGTCCCCCCGGCTCCCCCGCAAGCAGTGGTGAGGATTGACCTGCACCTTCCCCGAGCGACGCTTCGAGCGCTCCGCCTGGGCCGGCGAGACAAACAGGTCTGGCAAGCGATCCTCGGCGTGAGTTGGTTCTGGGCCGTCGGCGCCTTCGTACTCGGTCAGATGCCACGCCTCGCCACGGAGCTCGGCGCGGAGGGCGCCCTGAGCTGGATGCTCGCGGCCTTCAGCGTCGGCATCGGGGTCGGCTCGGTCGCCTGCGAGAAGCTCGCGGGGGGACGGATCGAGCTCGGCTTCGTCCCCCTCGCCGCGCTCGCCATGGCCGCCTCGCTCGTGATGATCGGGCAGGCGGAGACGATCGCCGGCCTCTGCCGTGCGCTCATGGCCCTTGGGGTCTTCGGGGGCCTGTTCATCGTTCCCCTCTATGCGCAAATGCAGGCGCGGGCCCGCAAGGAAGAGCGTTCGCGGATCATCGCCGCCAACAACATCGTCAACGCCTTGTTCATGGTCGGCGCCGCGGCCTACGCCACCGCGAGGCTCGCGATGGGAGCCTCCCTCGACTCGCTGCTGCTCGAAGTCGCCGGGTTCCAGCTCATCGCGGCGGGCGGCGCTTTCGTGGCTCTCGGTCGCGACGCCCTGCGGCTGCTCGTCGGCTTCCTCGTACGCGGGCTCTACCGCATCGACAGAGAAGGGCTCGATACGCACCTGCCCGACGAAGGTCCCGCGATTCTCGCAGCCAACCACCTCTCGTTCGTGGACGCCTTTGTGCTTGGGGGCCTCTGCAAGCGCCCGGTGCGCTTCGTGATGGACCACCGCATGGCCCAGCTCCGAGGGCTCCGCTGGCTCTTCCGCCTCGCGAAGGTCATCCCCATCGCCCCACGGAGCGAGGACCCCGAAATCTGCGCGCGCGCCTTCAAAACGATCGACGAGGCCCTCGCCGCGGGAGAAGTCGTCGGGATCTTTCCCGAAGGGCGCTGCACCCGGGACGGGACCCTCGGCGTCTTCAAGCGAGGCATCGAAGCGATCGTGGCGCGGCGGCCGGTGCCCATCGTCCCCGTCGCCCTCGACGGCCTCTGGGGCAGCTTCTTCAGCTACGCCCGCGGCAAGCCGATGAGCTCGTGGCCGCGCCGGTTTCGTGCGCGCGTGCGGGTGCTCGCTGGACCGCCGCTCCCGCCAACGACCTCCGCGACGGAACTGCGCGCCACGATCGAGGGGCTGCGCTGCGCGCACTTTCTGCGCCCCGCGTGAAACCCGTTGCGACACCGCTGCGACGCCGCGACCGCTCGGGGAGAGCCTGTCGGGCATCCTGCGAACGGCTTCGTGGCGAATTCGGGCCGGCACGAGGTTTGTATTACCGAAGGACATGCTCTCGATCGCGCACGCCACCGCACTGACGAGTGAAGACGACCTCCCTTTCGCACACGCGGTCGTCCTCGCCTTCCGCTCCGACGCCAAGCTCTACTCGGTCCACGCGGGCGACGACCCGCGAGCGGCCAGCCAGATCCCCGACGCCAACGCGCTCCTCGCCCGTTGGGGGGTCGAGGGCCGGGTGGATCACGAGCGCATCGTCCACAGCTGCTGCGAAGATCCCGTCGACACGACCATCGACGCCCTGCGTCGGCTCAGCCCCGATCTCGTCGTGACGGGCACCCATCACCGCGAGGGGATCCTGCGCTTCCTCGTGGGTAGCCGCGCGGAGGCGATCGCTGAGCACATGGACGCCCCAACGCTCATCGTTCCTCACGAGGAGCGGGGCTTCGTCGCCGACGGCAAGCTCCGCCTGAAGCGGGTCGTGGTCCCCGTCGGCGATCCGGAGTCGGCCCACCACGGGACCGAGCGTGCGCGCTGGCTGCTCGATCTGGCGCATCCGGACGCGGGAGGCGAGCTCATCCTGCTCCAGGTCGGGACACGCCGAGCCGTCGAGGCGAATCTGGCGATGCCCTCGGGTTGGACGTGCGTGCGGCGTCAACGCGAGGGATCGGTCGAAGACGCCGTCGTGAGCGAAGCCACCGACGCCGACCTCATCGTCATGGCGACACGCGGCCACGACTCGCTCACGGACGCGCTCGTAGGCTCACACACCGAGCGGGTCCTCCACCGGGCCCCGTGCCCTGTGCTGTCCGTTCCGCTTCGACCTTCGTGAGCCGGAGGCGACAGAGCGCTCGTGTTCATGGCAGAACCCAGCTACCGTCAACCGACGGCTCACGTCCGACCAAGGCGAGGCGCACCTCGGCTCCCGCAACCCAAGGAAAGTAGAGAAGAGATGGCAACAATCAACGCCGATGAGAAGATCCTCAAAGACGCCATCGAGGCCCAGGAAGGGATCGTCTTGGTCGACTTCTGGGCGGAGTGGTGTGGCCCCTGCAAGATGTTCGGGCCTATCTACGAGCGCGTGTCCGAGAAGCACCCGGACATCAAGTTCCTCAAAGTGGACACCGAAGCCCAACCCGGCATCGCGGGGGCTCTCCAGATTCAGGCCATCCCGACCTTGATGCTCTTCCGTGACGGCATCCTTCTCTTTCGCGACGCCGGCGCGCTCCCGGAGGCGGCCCTCGAGGACGTCATCAAACAAGCGAGCGAGCTGGACATGGACGAGGTCCGCGCGAAGATCGCCGAGCAAGAAGCGGCCGAGGCCTGACTCCGCCACCAAATCACGAGTCTGACAAGCCCGCCGCGTGGTGATACCAACAAGGACGATGGCCCTTCGTCTCTTGCTGGTGGATGACGAGATCCACGTCCTGAGAAGCCTCGCGCGTGCGCTGCGCTTCAAGGGCGCCGAAGTCCTGACAGCCAGCGGCGCGCGAGAGGCGCTGGAGCTCCTCACCGAGCACGAGGTCCATGGCGTCGTGACGGATCAACATTTGGTGCCCGGCCCTTCGGGCATCTGGCTGCTCGAGAACGTCGCGCATCGCCATCCTTCCGTGCGCCGAGTGCTCTTCTCGGGGAAGACCGTGGACCACGCCGACGAGCTCGTGCGGCTCGGCATGGTCCACCGTTTCCTGCGCAAACCAGTCACCGCCAAGCAGGTCCTTGCGGCCGTGCGCGCCGTGCCAGAGAGATGAAGCGAGCCCACGGATCAAGTGGCTCTTGAAACGCTCTCCCTGGCGACTCGGGCGCCCCAAGGAAGCGAAGCGGCCTCAAAACTTCCCGGTGACGGAAAGAAACGTCATCTTGTCGTTCGTCTCACGCAGCCGCGACGAAAGGATCTTCACAAAGTTCCAGAGGATCTCGTAGGCAAGGTCCCGGTTCAGAAAGAGCAGGTCCTCCAACGCGTCCTTGCTGATTACCAGGAGCCGGCAGCGCTCATGGACGCGAGCGTCCGCACTTCGCGGGAACTCGTCGATCAGGGCCATCTCGCCGAAGGCGTCTCCGGGACCGAGCACGGCGAGCGCTTCCTCGCCCATGCCGCTGACCTCGCGGGAGATGCGCACCTTGCCCTCCAAAATGAGGTAGAGCGCGCCCCCGGCATCCCCTTCTTTGAAGATGACGTCTCCCAAGCGGTAGCTCTCCTCGCTCGCGATCATGGCGAGCTCCCGAAGGCCCGCCTCTTCGATCCCTTCGAAGAGCTCAATCGTGGCGAGGGCCTTGGTCACGCGCTCGAGGTCCGTCGGCTCGACCATCCGCCCGACGTTAGCAAAGAGGACCCTCCTGCCGCCAAATTCGCGTCGACCTGCGCCCGCACAAGACGCTCCTCCGCGGGCTGGTGATCTCCACACCCGAAAGCAGCGGAAGCGCTGATCTCAATTGACGACGCCCGATCCTCTCGGACCGGGCGTTGCGTACGGGCCTCGCCGACGCCTCACTCCTCTTCGGCGACCTGCCTCGGCGCAGGCGGTGCGCTCCCCAGGAGCTCGATCACCGAGATGGGCGCGTTGTCTCCCTTACGCGGCGGAAGCTTCACGATGCGCGTGTACCCGCCACCCTTGCCAGCCTTCGCGCGCTCGACGTAACGGGGCGCGATCTCATGAAAGAGCTTGTAGATGAGATCCACGTCCTCCACGGTCGTGTCGTCGATGGTCTTCGTCAGGGTGTGCGGCAGGAACTTGGCGACCTCTCGCTGTGCATGAATGCGCGCAGCCATCACCTTCTGGCGCCTCGCGTCGTCGGTGATCGTCCCAATGTCGACGGTGAGATCGTCACCAAGCCGAACGGCTCGGCTGATGAGACGCTCGACGATGCGGCGCAGTTCCTTGGCCTTCGCGTCGGTCGTTCGGATCCGCTCATGGAGGATCAGGTTCCCGGCGAGGTTGCGGAACATTGCGCGCCGGTGGGAGGTGTTTCGGCCAAACTTTCGGCCAGCCTTGAGGTGTCGCATCGTTCTTCCTGCTCTCACTGCGCGCCGTCGCGGCGCTCAGAAACTATTGGTTGGCCTGCTGGTTCTTCCAGCGCTCCAGCATCTGCGGCCAGTTGTCGATCTTCATACCGAGGGACAGCCCCATGTCGGCGAGGATCTCCTTGATCTCCTTGAGAGACTTGCGACCGAAGTTCTTCGTCTTGAGCATCTCGGCCTCAGTCTTCTGCACCAGCTCGCCGATCAGGTGAATGTTGGCGTTTTGAAGACAGTTGGCCGACCGCACGGAGAGCTCGAGTTCCTCCACGGACCGGAAGAGGTTCTCATTGAGCGGCTCGTCCTGCTCTTCCCGCTCGATCGGCTCGTCCTCTTCTTCGAAATTGATGAAGATGGTGAGCTGGTCCTTGAGAATCTTCGCGGCGTAGGCGACCGCGTCCTGCGGGTGCACGGAGCCATCGGTCCAAACTTCGAGGCTGAGTTTGTCGTAGTCCGTGACCTGGCCCACGCGTGCGTTCGTGACCGTGTAGTTCACCTTCTTGATCGGTGAAAACAACGCGTCGATCGGGATCGTGCCGATGGGCATGCCCGGCGTCTTGTTGCGCTCGGCCGGCACATAGCCGCGGCCCACGTTGATCGTCAGCTCGGCGCTGAGGCGCCCCCCTTTGGCCACCGTGCAAAGAACGTGGTCCGGGTTGAGGATCTCGACCTGGTCGTTGACTTGGATATCTCCAGCCTTGACCTCGCAGGGGCCCTCCTTGTCGATACGGACGACCTGAGTCTTGGCGCTGTGCGCCTTGACCACGACCTCCTTGAGGTTGAGGATGATCTCGGTCACGTCCTCCACGACATCCGGGACCGACGTGAACTCGTGCAGAGCCCCGTCGATCTTCACGGCGGTGATGGCAGCCCCCTGCAGCGAGGACAGGAGTACCCGGCGGAGCGAGTTGCCCAGCGTGATACCGAAGCCGCGCTCGAGCGGCTCACAGACGAATTTGCCGTAGGTCGGCGTCAGGCTGTCCTGGTCGACGGGGATCGTCTTGGGACGAATGAGCTCACGCCAGTTGCGGGCAACGAGGGTCGGGGTGGTCATCACGTATCTCCTCTAGCGTCTCTGCTCAAACTCGGCGCCGCTTGGGCGGGCGGCAGCCGTTGTGCGGGATCGGGGTCACGTCGCGGATGAGGGTGACGCGCATCCCGACGTTGCTGAAGGCTCGCAAGGCCGACTCGCGGCCCGCTCCAGGCCCCTTGACGAAGAGGGCCACCGTGCGCATGCCGGCATCCTGGGCTTTGCGCGCCGCGTCCTCGGCCGCGAGTTGAGCGGCGAAGGGCGTGCTCTTTCGCGATCCCTTGAACCCGCGCGCACCCGCGGAGCACCACGAGACGACGTTCCCGTTGAGGTCGGTGATCGTGACGATGGTGTTGTTGAAGGTGCTTTGGATGTGAGCGATGCCCGAAGTGACGTTCTTCTTCGCCTTCTTCTTCTTGCTCGTCTTCTTGCCTGTGGTCTTGCCCTTGGCCATGTTCTCGCTCCGCCCTTACTTCTTCCGGCTCATCGGTCCACGACGCGGACCCTTCCGCGTGCGGGCGTTGGTGTGGGTGCGCTGGCCCCGCACCGGGAGGCCGCGACGATGCCGCAGCCCCCGGTAGCAACCGAGGTCCATCAGCCGCTTGATGTTCAGCGTGATCTCGCGCCGGAGGTCGCCCTCGACCTTGAAGTTGTGGTCGATGACCTCGCGGATCTTACGAACCTCGCCGTCATCCAGGTCGTCCGCCTTCTTGGTCGGCTCGATGCCCGCCAGCTCGCAGATGCGCGCCGCCCGGTACGGACCAATGCCGTAAATGTACTGAAGAGCGATCAGCGTGTGCTTCCGCCCAGGGATGTCGACGCCTGCGATGCGTGCCATAGCGAACCTTGTCTACTTCTTCTGAGTCAGGGTAAGAATCGGATGATTCAGAGTTGTTGGGTGATGCGACCCCGGGTGGGGTCGTGCGGATGGAGTTGGACGAGGACGCGGTCCCCAGCGATGAGCTTGACGATGATGCGGCGAGCCTGAGGGGAGAGCGATGCTCGGACGACCTCGCCGCCGTCGAGTCGCACTCGGAAGAGGCCTCTAGGCAAGGTCTGCTCGACTTGGCCTTGGAGCTCTCCGTTGGGGCTCATTGCTCAGACTCCCAGTGCTGCCTTGATCCTCTCCGTTACCTCGTCGAGCGAACCGACGCCGTCGACTCGGACGACGACGCCCTTCTTGTCGTAGTAGGCCAGCACCGGCTCGGTCTGCGCCTTGTACGTAGCCAGGCGGTGGGCGACGACCTCCTCGGTGTCGTCCTTCCGCTGGACCACCTCTACCCCGGGGGGCGGGGGATTATAGGTGATATGGTAGACCTGTCCAGTCGCCGGGTCCGATCGGCGACCGGTGATGCGGCCGAGGATCTCCGAGTCGGGCACGTCGATCACGACCACCTTGTCCACGCGGCGACCGAGCTCCGCGAGGAGCGCCTCAAGAGCCTCGGCCTGCGCGGTCGTGCGTGGGAATCCGTCGAAGATCGCGCCACCCTTGGCGTCTTCCTGGCCGAGCCGCGCCTTGAAAACCTCGATGGTGAGGCTGTCCGGAGCCAATTCGCCCCTCGACATGTAGCGCTGGAGCTCTTCGCCGAGCGGGGAGCCGGACTTGGCCTCCGCGCGCATCAGGTCTCCTGTGCTGATTTGGGGAATCCCCAGGAGCTCAACCAGACGCTTGGCCTGGGTTCCTTTCCCTGCGCCGGGCGGACCGAAGAGGATGATGTCCATCGCCTACTCCTACGACCGCCGTCCGCGGATACGCGGCCCCTTGGCTCCCGTGAGGCCCTCGTAGTGCCGAGTGATGAGATGGGACTCGATCTGCTGCGCTGTGTCGAGAGCCACGCCGACGACGATCATCAAGGAGGTGCCGCCGAAGTAGAAGGGCACGTTGAACTTGGCCTGGAGCAGCGTCGGAACCGTACAGACGGCGGCAACATACACTGAGCCGCCCACCGTGATGCGCGTGAGTACGCGGTCGATGTAGTCGGCGGTCGCCTTGCCGGGACGTACCTGAGGAATGAAGGCGTTCTGCTTCTTGAGATTCTCAGCGACGTCGACGGGCTGGAACGTGACGGCCGTGTAGAAGAAGCAGAAGAAGATCGTCATGGCGGCGAACACCACCACGTACATCCATGCGTTGGGGCCCGTGGGCTGCAGGTGGTTCTGCACCCAGTTCATTCCAGGCACGCCGAGCCGGGCGAGGGTCATCGGAAACATGAGCAGCGAGCTCGTGAAGATGGGCGGGATGACGCCGGCCATGTTCACGCGCAGAGGAAGATGCGAGCGCTGACCCCCGAACTGCTTTCGACCTACCATCCGCTTCGCATAGGTGATGGGCAGGCGCCGCTGAGCACGTTCGAAAAAGACGATGATCGCTGTGACCAGGCCCGCGATGAAGGCGATCAGGAGGAGGTCGATCGGCTTGATCTGGCCGTTCTCCACGAGCGAGATGGTCTGAAAGAGGGCGTCGGGCAGGTTGGCGACGATGCCCGCAAAGATGATCAGCGAGATGCCGTTGCCGATCCCGCGCTCGGTGATCTGCTCGCCCAGCCACATCAGGAAAGCGGTGCCCGTCGTGAGCGCCAGAACCGTCATCAAACGGAAAGGCCAACCAGGCTCCCCGACGACGTCAGCGCCCCCAGATTCCGCCGAGCCGTTGAGCGACTCCAGGTACATCGCGATTCCGAAGCCCTGGATCACCGAGAGGATGATCGTCCCATAACGGGTCCACTGGTTGATCTTGCGCTGTCCGGCCTCCCCTTCCTTGCGCAGCTCTTCGAGTGGTTTGATCACCACGCTCATCAGCGAGAGGATGATGCTCGCCGACACGTAGGGCATGATGTTCAGCGCAAAGATGGAGAGCTGCTCGAGCGCTCCGCCGCTGAAGAGATTGAACATGCCCAGGAACGTGCCGGACTGGCTCTGCACGACCTTCCGCATGACGTTCCGGTTGACCCCGGGCGTCGTGACGAAGATGCCGACTCGATAGATCGCCAGCATCCCCAAAGTGAAGAGGATGCGGCGTCGAAGCTCCGGAATCTTGGCGATGTTCGCGAAGGCGCTCATGTGGGCTCACTCAATAGCCATGGGACGGCGGTCATGCACGCCGACGCCGTCCGTCCACGGCGACCGCACGCGGGACTGCGGGCGGGCCAGGAGGGGCGGCGCCCGATGGGTTCAGACCAGGACCTCGGCGGTACCACCCGCCTTTTCGATCTTTTCCTTCGCAGCCTTGCTGAAGGCGTGAACCTTCACCGTCAGCGCCTTGTCGAGCTCGCCGTTGCCCAGAACCTTGACGATGTCGACCTTGCGCTTGAGCAAGCCTTTCTCGCGTAGGGAATCGAGATCGACCGTCGCGCCGGCCTCGAAATGGGCAGCGAGCTTGTCCACGTTGAAGGCCTGCACGCTCTTGGCGAACTTGTTGGTGAAGCCCCGCTTGGGGATCCGCCGGAACAGAGGCGTCTGGCCGCCCTCGAACCCAATCTTCGAGAACCCGCCAGGAGAGCGCGCCTTCTGCCCCTTCTGACCCTTTCCGGCAGTCTTGCCGAGACCCGAGCCAGGGCCACGCCCCTTGCGCTTCTTGGGTCGCACGGCCCCTTCGGGGGCCCGAAGCCGCGAGAGAATGGGCGTCTGTTGTTTCTCAGCCATTGAGCTCCTCCACCTTCACGAGGTGGATGACCTTCTTGATCATCCCGCGGAACGAGGGGGTGTCGTCCACCACCACGCTCCTATGGAGGCGGCGGAGGCCGAGGCCCTCGAGGACCTTCTTTTGGTGCTGCGGGCGGCCGATGCCGCTACGCACCTGCGTGACCTTGAGCTTCCTACTCATTGCGGACCGAGCACTTCCTCAGCCGGCTTGCCTCGGCGCCGGCCGATCATCTCAGCGTCCTCGAGCTGCTTGAGGGCATCGACAGTCGCACCGAGGACGTTGTGCGGGTTCGTCGTACCGATAATCTTGGCCAACACGTCCTTGACGCCGGCCGCCTCGAGCACTGCACGCATCGCGCCGCCAGCGATGACGCCCGTTCCGGGCGAGGCCGGCCGGAGCATCACGCGGCCCGCACCGTGATGGCCGTCGACCCGATGGGGGATCGTCGTCCCGACGAGGGGAACGCGGAAGAGGTTCTTCTTTGCGCCGTCGTTGCCCTTGCGGATCGCGTCGGGCACCTCGTTGGCCTTGCCCAGGCCGACGCCAACGTGCCCCTGGCCGTCACCGACGACCACGAGCGCGCTGAAGCTGAAGCGACGACCGCCCTTCACGACCTTCGCGACACGGTTGATGTAAATCACCCGCTCGGTCAGGTCCTCGAGGGTGTTCGGATCGATGATTGGGTCGGAGTAAGCCATTCAGAACTCTCAGAACTCGAGGCCGCCTTCGCGCGCACCGTCAGCGAACGCCTTCACGCGCCCATGGTAGAGATAGCCATTGCGGTCGAAGACGACCTTGGAGATACCTTCTCGCGCGCAGGCCTTCGCCAGGAAGAGCCCGGCCTGCTTCGCCTTCTCCTTCTTGGGGCCTTCGCCTTCGAAGGACTTGGCGCTCGTCGTCGTCGACGCCAGGGTCTTGCCCGTGGTGTCATCCACGACCTGTGCGTAGATGTGCTTCGCGCTGCGGAACACCGTGAGACGCGGGCGCTCCGAGGTTCCGAAGACCTTCTTTCGAATGCGCCGCTTGCGGCGGGCGCGACCGTCGATTGGTTTCTTCATCGCTGCCTCACTTGCCCGACTTGCCGGCCTTCTCGCGAATCTTCTCGCCCGTGTAGCGTACGCCCTTGCCCTTGTAAGGCTCCGGTGGGCGCACGGACCGAATGCGGGCAGCAACCTGCCCGACGAGCTCCTTGTCCACGGACTCGAGGTGCACCCGCGGAAACTTCGTGCCCGCGACGTCGATGGTCTCGATCTTCACCGAGATTTCCGAAGGAATCGGCAGCTCGGGCTGGTGCGAGAGGCCGACGGTCATCTTGAGCTTCCCGTCCTTCATCTCGGCGCGGTAGCCAACGCCGCGGAAGTCGAGGGAGCGCTTGTAGCCCTCCGAAACACCGGTGACCATGTTCTGGAGCAGCGCGCGAGTCGTGCCCTGGAACTTGATGCCCTCTTGCCCTGTGCCGGGGGCGGGCGTCACCAGGAGCTGGTCCCCGTCCTGCTTGATGACGACCTCGGGCCGAAACTCGCGGGAGATCTCGCCCTTGCCGCCCTTCACGGTGACCTTCGAACCGGCGATGGTCACGGTCACGCCCTTGGGCACCGCCACGGGCTTCTTCCCGTTTCGGGACTGCTTGGTCAGTTCGGCCGACATCACCACACCTCGCAGATGACTTCGCCGCCGATTCCCTGGGTGCGCGCATCACGGTCGGTCATGACGCCCCGGGAGGTCGAGAGGATCGCCACCCCCATGCCGTTGTGGACCTTCGGGATCGCGTCACGCCCGACGTACACGCGGCGCCCCGGGCGGCTCTTACGGCGAATCCCGGTGAACGCACAGGCCCGGTCGCGGCCGTACTTCAGAGAAACCGTCAGATGCCGGTCGTGAACCTCGTAATCGCTGATGTAGCCCTCGTCCTTGAGGATCTTGGCGAGAGCAAGCTTCAGCTTGCTGAGGGGAATCTCGGTCCGGTCCAGCCCCGCGATGGATGCGTTGCGAAGCCGGGTGAGCATGTCTGCAATGGGATCGGTCATCATGGCGAAAACTCTTACTTCCGGAACGGCATCCCGAGGCCTCGCAGGAGAGCGCGAGCCTGCTCGTCGGTCGTCGCGGTCGTGACGAAGGTGATGTTGAGCCCCTTGACCTTGTCGACCTTGTCGTAGTCGATCTCGGGGAAAATGATCTGCTCGCGAATGCCGAGCGTGTAGTTGCCTCGACCGTCGAAGGCCTTCGGGCTCACGCCTTTGAAGTCGCGGGTGCGAGGAAGCGCCAGGGACACGAGTCGGTCGGCGAACTCCCACATCCGCTCTCGGCGCAGGGTGACCATCGCGCCGATTGGCATCCCCTGGCGCAACTTGAAGCCGGCGATCGACTTGCGCGCACGGGTCACGACGGGTCGCTGGCCGGTGATGGCGGCGAGCTCCTTGACCGCAGACTCGATCAGCTTTGCGTTCTGGACAGCCTCGCCGAGGCCCATGTTCACGACGATCT
This sequence comes from Polyangiaceae bacterium, assembly GCA_027009115.1. Lineage (GTDB taxonomy): Bacteria > Myxococcota_A > Polyangia > Polyangiales > Houyiibacteriaceae > JALVDI01. The sequence continues at coordinate 13,522 of JALVDI010000683.1, forward strand.
TTTGGAGCACCGGCACCTGCATGGGGTTCGCATACTCGAACTCCTTCATCAGCTGCGCGATGACCTCGTCGTGATACTTCTTCTTCAGTCGGGGTACGTAGTGGGTCATTTCGTATCCTCCGGGTTGCATCCGGGTGGCCGGATGGGCCGGAAAGCTAGGTCAGTCGAGGACGGCGCCGCTCTTGACGGCGATGCGAACCTTGTTGCCGTCCTTGTCCTCGCCCATGCGTACCCGCGTGGGCTTCTGCGTCTCGGGATCGAGGAGTTGAACGTTCGAGATGTGGATCGGGGCTTCTTTCTCGATGATGCCCGCTTCGCGGAACTTCCGCGGGCTCTGGTGGCGCTTGATCACATTGACACCCTCAACGACCACCCGATCGGCGTCGAGGTCGAGCTTGAGCACGCGCCCTTGCTTGCCCTTGTGTTTCCCCGAAACGACCACCACGAGGTCGTCCTTCTTGATGCGAACCGCCATCAGACGACCTCCGGCGCAAGGGAGATGATCTTCATGAACTTCTTGGCGCGCAGCTCCCGAGCCACGGGTCCGAAGATGCGGGTTCCGATGGGCTCGTTGTCCTTGTTGATCAGGACCGCGCTGTTCGTATCGAACTTGATGTAGGTACCGTCGGGGCGCTGGTACTCGCGCTTGGTCCGCACGATGACCGCGCGAGCGACCTCACCCTTTTTCACGCGGGCCGTGGGGAGGCTCTCCTTCACCGCGACGACAATGATGTCACCAAGCGCGGCGTAACGCCGCCGGGAGCCTCCGAGGACCTTGATGCATGCGACCTTCTTGGCGCCGCTGTTGTCCGCCACGTCCAGAACTGATTCCGTCTGAATCATCTCAAACCTCCGGTGGCCGCTCGATGAGCCGGTTGACCACCCAGACCTTCGTCCTGCTCATGGGTCGACAGGACTTGATCTCCACGAGATCGTTGGTGCGGTACTCTTCGCGCTCGTCGTGGGCGTGATACTTCTTCTTCTTCTTGACGTACTTGCCGTAGAAGGGGTCACGCATCCGACGCACGACTTCGACCACGACGGTCTTCTTGGCGCGTCCGGGCGCGGAGGTGTCGTTCACCACCCGGCCGACGAGACGGCGCGCGCGCCCGCGGCTCTTCTCCGTGTCCTGCGGTGTCGTCGTTTCTTCTGACATCACTGCTGCTCCGCCTCGCGACGACGCTCCGTCAAGATGGTCAACACGCGCGCGATGTCGCGACGGATGGCCTTGATCGAAGAGGTGTCGTCGAGCTGGTTCGTGTGGTTGTCGAAGCGCGCCTTCCAGAGTTTGCGGCGCAGCTCCGCCTCGAGAGCCTCGAGCTCCTCGGTGGTGTGATTCTCACGGATGTCTTGGGCTTTCACAGCTGTTCGCTCCGCATCATGAACTGGGTGCCGACGGGCAGCTTGTGCCCCGCAATCCGGAAGGCCTCACGAGCCACGTCCTCGGGGACTCCGGCGATCTCGTAAAGGACCTTCCCGGGCTTGACGAGAGCGACCCAAGCCTCGACGGATCCCTTTCCCTTACCCATCCGAGTTTCGAGGGGCTTCTTGGTGATGGGCTTGTCCGGGAAGACTCGGATGAAGAGCTTGCCCTGGCGCTTGACAGTCCGCTGGATGGCCATACGAGCGGCCTCGATCTGGCGGGCTGTCACGCGGCCTCGGGTCGTCGCCTGCAGCGCGAAGTCGCCAAAGGAGACATCCGATCCGCGGTAGGCCATGCCCTTGAGGCGACCCTTCTGCTGCTTGCGGAACTTGGTTCGTTTCGGCTGAAGCATCGTTCTCTCTCAGCGGCGCACGTGGCCACCCACGCGATCACGGCGCGGCATGACCTCACCATTGAAAATCCAGACCTTGATACCGACGGTTCCGGCGGTCGTCTTGGCCGTCGCGGTTCCGTACTGGATGTCCGCTCGCAAGGTGTGCAGGGGCACGCGACCCTCGCGGTACCACTCGGTGCGGGCGATCTCGGCCCCACCCAGCCGGCCCCCCGCTTCGATGCGGATGCCCTTGACGCCGAACTTCATCGCAGTGGAGACGGCCTTCTTCATGGCCCGGCGGAACGCCACCCGGCGCTCGAGCTGGGTCGCGACGCTCTCGGCAACCAGCTGGGCGTTCGTCTCGGCCTTGCGGACCTCTTGAATGTCCGGGGCCATGAGGTTGCTCTGCGTCAGCTTCTGCAGATCGCGCTGGAGCTGCTCGACACCGGAGCCTCGCTTACCGATGAGGATGCCGGGGCGTGAGGTGTAGATGACCACCTTCACATTGTTGGCGAAGCGCTCGATCTCAATGTCGGCGATACCGGCGTGCGAGAACTTGTCGAGGATGGCCTTCTTCAGCGCGATGTCCTCGTGGAGCCAGGTCGCGTAGTTGCGATCCTCGTACCACTTCGACTTCCACGTCTTGATCACGCCGAGGCGAAAACCATAGGGATGTGTCTTCTGGCCCACGATTCAGTCCTCTTCCCCGACCACGATGGTGATGTGGCTCATACCCTTTTGAATGCGCGTCGCGCGTCCCATCGCGCGCGGTCGCCAGCGGCGCATGTGCCCGTCCGGCGCCTTGTCGACGAACGCGCGCTTGACGACGAGGCTGTCGAGATCGACATTCTCGTCCTTTTGCCGGGCGTTGGCGATCGCGCTGTCGAGCAGCTTGGCCACGATCGGCGCCGCCGCCTTGGGCGTAAAGCGAAGTTCGTCGAGGGCGATGGCGACGTTCTTGCCGCGGATCATGTTGATCACGGTCCGCGCCTTACGGGGCGCGATGCGTTGGAACCGTGCTTTGGCGATGGCTTCCATGGTCGTTTCCGGTGTTGCCGCCCCTCATCCGTTCGGAATCCTTGGCGAAAAACGGGTTCGCTCAGGGCCGGCCGGAAAAGGGCGCGGGATCTAGCACGTAGGAGGCGCAGCCTCAAGGGCGGCGGCTACTTCTTCCCCTTCTTGTCCGCGGCGTGGCCGTGGAAGGTCCGGGTGGGGGCGAATTCTCCGAGCTTGTGGCCGACCATGTTCTCCGTGACGAAAACCGTGACGAACTTGCGGCCGTTGTGGACAGCGAAGGTCAGACCGACGAAGTCGGGAGTGATGGTCGAGCGGCGCGACCAGGTACGGATCATCTTCTTGTCGCCTGTCGCCACGGCCTTCTCCACCTTCTTGAGGAGGGAGACGTCGACGAAGGGACCCTTCTTGATTGAACGAGCCATTACTTCTTCTTCCGGCGGCGGACGATGAACTTGTCCGTGGACTTGTTGGTGCGGGTCTTTTTGCCCTTGGCCAGCTGGCCCCAGGGAGAGCAGGGATGACGGCCGCCCGCGGTGCGCCCCTCGCCACCGCCCATCGGGTGATCGACCGGGTTCATGGTCGTGCCCCGGTTGTGGGGACGACGGCCGAGCCAACGCTTGCGTCCAGCCTTGCCGAGGGTGACGCGGGCGTGCTGGGTGTTGCTCACCTGACCCACCGTCGCGCGACAGTTCAGGTGAATCTTGCGCATCTCGCCGCTTGGGAGCCGGACGACGGCATAGTCGCCATCCTTGGCCATGAGCTGGGCCGCGGTCCCTGCAGAGCGGACGAGCTGCCCCCCCTTGCCGATCTTGAGCTCGATGTTGTGGATCATCGTTCCGAGGGGCATGTGCCGAAGCGGCATCGCGTTGCCGGGCTTGACGTCCGCGTGCCGCGAGCTCACGACCGTGTCGCCCGCCTTCAGGCCGTCTGGGGCCAAGATGTAGGACTTGACCCCGTCGGCATAGTGGAGGAGTGCGATGCGAGCCGAGCGGTTCGGATCGTACTCGAGCGCCACGACCTTGGCGGGGACGCCGATGCGGGTGCGCTTGAAGTCGATCTGACGATAACGGCGCTTGTGACCGCCACCGCGGAAACGCACCGTGATGCGTCCCTGGGCGTTGCGGCCGCCGGTCGAGGTCTTCTTGCTCGTAAGGCGCTTCTCCGGACGCTTCTTGGCGAGGCCCTCGAAATCAGGGCTCTCGTAGAAACGGCGAGAGGGCGAGGTGGGCTTGAATTTCTTGATCGCCATGGATCAGGCTCCCTCGAAGAAGTCGATCGAATCGTCGGCACCGAGGGTGACGATCGCCTTCTTCCAGTTACGGGTCTTGAGGCGCTTGCGGCCAATCCGCTTCGGCTTCCCGCGCACGATCAGCGTGTTGACGTCCACGACGGATACGTCGAAGAGCTTCTCGACAGCCCGGCGAACGTCCACCTTGGTCGCGGACAGATCGACCTCGAAGAGATACTTGTTCTGCGTGTCTCGGAGGTTGGTGCCCTTCTCCGTAAGGATGAGCGGGCGTTTGATGACGTCCTCGATCTGCATGGCTTCCTCAGGCCCCCAACCGATTCTGTAGGGCGATGGCGGCCTTCTTCGTCAGCACCAGGTGCTGATGTCGAAGGAGGTCGTAGAGGTTCACGCCCTCGGGGGGCAGGTATTGGTGCGACGGAAGGTTCCGGGTGCTGAGGCGGAGCTTCCCGTTCGTGTCTTCGGCGACGATGAGTGCGCCGGCGTCGACCTCGAGCCGGTCCAAGATCTTCGCGACCTTCTTGGTCTTGATCTCGTCGAGCTCGAAGTCCTCGACCACGGTGAGCTGACCTTCCTGCAGCTTGAGCGTCAGGGCGCTCTTGAGAGCCCCGAGGCGCATCTTTCGCGGAGGCCGATAGCCGTAGTCGCGGACCTTCGGACCGTGGGGCACACCACCACCGACGAACTGCGTCGCCTGGACCGCGCCGTGGCGGGCACGGCCGGTGCCCTTCTGCTTGTAGATCTTCTTGCGGGAACCGCGAACCGCCGAGCGGTTCTTGACGGCGTGCGTTCCAGCTCGCTTCGACGCAAGCTGAGCCTTGAGCACGTCGTAGAGCAGCGCTTCGTTCACTGCGACGCCGAAGACGGCATCGTCGAGCTCGATCTCGCCGACGGTCTCGCGGTCCAGATTGTAGACGGTGGTCTTCGCCATGTTGTCCTCAGGTCTTGATCTCGACGTCGACGCCCGCCGAGAGGTCGAGCTTCGACAAGGACTCGAGCGTCTCCTGGGTGGGCTCGAGGATGTCGAGGAGCCGCTTGTGCGTGCGGATCTCGAACTGCTCGCGCGACTTCTTGTCGACGTGCGGTCCACGGAGAACCGTGTACTTGTTGATCCGCGTCGGGAGAGGAATCGGCCCCGCGACCCGAGCGCCGGTGCGCTTCGCGGTGTCGACGATCTCACTCGTCGACTGGTCGAGCAGGCGGTGGTCGTATGCCTTGAGCTTGATACGAATCTTCATGGAATCACTCGATGATCTTCGAGATGACGCCGGCGCCGACGGTCTTTCCGCCCTCGCGGATGGCGAAGCGCTGCTTCTCTTCCATCGCGACGGGGGTGATCAGCTCGACGGTCATCTTCACGTTGTCACCGGGCATGACCATCTTCACGTCCTCGGGGAGTTGGATCTGACCGGTCACATCCGTCGTCCGCATGTAGAACTGCGGCTTGTAGTTCGTGAAGAACGGCTTGTGACGGCCGCCCTCGTCCTTGGTCAGCACGTACACCTCGCACTCGAACTTCGTGTGCGTGCTCACCGTGCCCGGCTGCGCCAGCACCTGCCCGCGCTCCACTTCGTCCTTGCCGATGCCGCGCAGCAGGCAGCCGACGTTGTCGCCCGCGATGCCTTCCTTGAGCAGCTTCCGGAACATCTCCACGCCCGTGACCGTGGTCTTCCGCGGCTCCGTGAAGCCCAGGATCTCCACCTCGTCGCCGGGGTGCACCTTCCCGCGCTCGATGCGCCCCGTCACCACCGTCCCGCGGCCCTTGATCGAGAACACGTCCTCGATCGCCATCAGGAACGGCTTGTCCACGTCCCGCTCCGGCGTCGGGATGTACTCGTCGACCGCGTTCATCAGGTTCTTGATCGACTCGACCCACTTCTCTTCGCCGTTCAGCGCACCCAGCGCCGAGCCCTGCACCACCGGCGCGTCGTCGCCGTCGTAGTCGTACTTGCTCAGCAGCTCTCGGACCTCCATCTCGACCAGCTCCAGCAGGTCCGGGTCCTCCACCGCGTCCACCTTGTTCAGGAACACCACGATCCGCGGCACGCCCACCTGCCGCGCCAGCAGCACGTGCTCCTTCGTCTGCGGCATCGGCCCGTCCACCGCGCTCACCACCAGGATCGCGCCGTCCATCTGCGCCGCGCCCGTGATCATGTTCTTCACGTAGTCCGCGTGCCCGGGGCAATCCACGTGCGCGTAGTGACGGTTCGCCGTCTGGTACTCCACGTGCGACGTCGCGATCGTCACCGTCTTCGTTTCGTCACGTACCGTCCCGCCCTTGGCGACATCGTGGTACGAGATCGGCTGTCCGCCGTAGGTGTCCGCCATCACCTTCGTGATCGCTGCAGTCAGCGTGGTCTTGCCGTGGTCGATGTGACCGATGGTGCCGACGTTGATGTGGGGCTTGTCGCGAACGAACTCTTC